>DATGVV010000561.1:0-4625 GCA_035299885.1 Chloroflexota bacterium
TAGGGTGGCGCTGCTGCTGGCAAAAGTGCGGTCGGCTGCGTCCAAAACAATCACCCAACGTACACTGTTTGGCCGGCCGCTTGCCGTGGTGCTGGTCGTTGGCCGGAAGGCCGCTTGGGGCACCGTGCTGTTGGGCCTGTCCGGTGTGCTACTGGCTCTGCGCGTCAGCCAAAGCACGGACCCGTTCCAGATCTTGTTCAGGGTCGAGCTGTCAGAGGATCCGCACGACCTGATCGCCAACTTCCTCATTGGACTGCTGCCTTCGGTCTCGCTGGGCGCCGAGCTACTTGTGGCCCTGGCAGCCCTGACGTGGGCCCTGGTCGAGACGCTTCAAGTTTGGGGTCTCTGGCGAATGTCGGGTCGGTCAAAGGTCGCGTCGTGATGAAGCCTAGATTGGGCAAAACCGTGAGCGGCCGCTCGAAGCCGACAGGCACGCGGGTTGAGGCGCCGCGGTCGTCTCTGGTTGTCTTTCCTACGATTTCGATTCCACGGCAGGGCCGAATCTCGTGGGCATTGATCAACTAGCAGCGGAGCTTATTGAACTGGGTACTGCCGTTGCGGTGCTGGGAGCCCTATGCGTTGCGGGACTGCTGTATCTGCTGTCCCGAAGGCGCAAGCGGTGAGCGAGCGGGTGTTCCAGGCCGTAATCGGGCAAGCCACTCGTGTCTTACCCTGCTCCAGGAGACTGCCGTGGCTGGCGAAAGTATTCGCGAATGTGTGCCTGGTCACGCCTGTGTCACCAGCCGCTTTGGCGCTAACCTGTTCGCGGTCCACCCACTCCACATCGAGCTCTTCCTTGGCAAACAGGCCCTCGTCGTAAGCGACGAGTTCTGGTAGCCCTTGAAATGGCGCCGTCGTCTCCAAGACCAACTTCACGCGCTTCTCCGGCAGCGCGCCAAGTTGTATTGGTGGGTTGTCAACAGTCTGCGTTTTCCTCTGCGATGGTTTTCGAGCTGTGATTCTGCTCAACTAGGCTGGGCGGTACCCGTCGTCCAAGGCCAGGCGCCTAGGCACCAGGCACACCCACGGCCTTGTCGAAGCCCAGAGCGTGGAGCTTGTCCAGGTACTGGTAGTCGTACGTCTTGGTGGTGTCTACGCTGGAGATCTTGGGGTCGGCGCTGACCAGCACCTCTTTGAGGTTCTCGAAGCCTTCGGGCTTCCAACGCATGCTTCTCAGGGCCACTGTCGAGTACGTGTTGAGCTCTTGCTGCGCTGAGGCGTTGTCCTTGGCGCCAATCCACTTGGCGTAGCTGGCAATCGTCTCTGGCTTGTCTTTTTGAGCGACCTCCAGCTGGACCGCCTCCATGTTGGCAGCCAGCATGGCCAGGACGGCATTGGGGTTTTTGGCCGCCCAGTCCTTGCCCACCAGAATGCCCGTGCGGGCCAGGGTGACTGGCGCATCCGGTAGGTGGACGAGGATGTTGAAGCCCTGCTGCTTCATCTTGTCCTGGTTCGTCTCGTCGATCGGCGCGGCGGCGACGGTTCCGCTGGCGAGGGCGGCGATACGGGCTGCCTCACCACCGATAGGCACGATGGTGATGTCCTTGGCCGTTATGCCCAGCGCCTTGAGGGACAAGATCACCGATGCGTGGGAGTCGCCGCCGAAGCTGCTGACGGCGACCTTCTTGCCCTTGAGGTCAGCCACGTTCTTCACGCTGGCGATGCTCACCAGGTCGTCCGTGGGGTGATCGATGAACATACCGAAGGTTATGAGCGGCGTATCGGTGCTGGCGGTGATGATGGACGCGGCCGGGCTGGTCGAATCCAGGTCAATCTGGCCGGCCAACATAGCCTGACGGGCCTTGGCGTCGCCATCGAAATAGGTGGACGTGACGTCGCCGGTGAAGCCGTATTTCTTGTAGAGGCCCTGCTCCAGCGCAAACTGCGGTGGATAGCTGTGCGCTTCATGGGAGGCACTGCCCAGCTTGAACGATGTCACTTCGGGCTTGGGCATCGCGATTGCGGCAGCCGAGCCGGTGGCGGCCGTCGACGCGGCTGGCTTGGCCGACGCTTCAGCCGAGGGCTTCGCCGCCGCCGCAGAGGCCGCGGCGGATGCTGCCGCCGACGGCTTGGGAGCCGCGACGGACGAGGCCGCGGGCGCCGCTGAGGTGGGCGCCGTCGAAGGAGCCGCCGCGCCTCCGCAACCGGCCAGCAGGACAGCCGCCACGCCAACGATGGCGAGTTTGCCAAGATGCACCGTAGGTCGCATGTACGTTCTCCTTGTCTTAATGCCTTTTCTCGAAATTCCCGATTATGCGCGCTGTGGCCGCCACACGTCGAAACGCTTCTCGACGCGGCCCAGCACTTCACCCAACGCTACGCCAAAGATGCCCAGCATGACAATACCCATCATCGCCCGGCCGGTATCCAGCATCGTTCCGGCGAGGTTGATCATGAATCCCAGTCCCTGGTTGGCGCCCACCAGCTCGGATACGACCACCCCCACCCAGGCACGGCCCGCTGCCAGACGCAGACCGGTGAGGATGAACGGCAAGCTGCCGGGCAAAACCACGGTCCGGAATACCGTGGCCTGACTGGCCCGGAAGCTCTTGGCAACCTCCAGGTACTTGGCCTCCGCACTCTGGACGCCCGCCAGCGCGTTGATTACCACCGAAAAGAACGAAACCAGGAAGACGTAAAACACCTTGTATTGCAGGCCGATGCCGAACCATAGGATGATCAGCGGGATGAGGGCAATGTGCGGCGTGGCATACCAGGCCGCCAGCCACGGCGAGGCAATGTAGTTCAGCCGCCGGTACCAGCCGGCAGCGATGCCAATGACGATGCCCAAGATCGCAGCCGCCACATAACCAAGCGCGAACTCAGCCAGGCTGATGCTGATATCAGTCCACAGCGTGCCCCGGTCAAGAGCCTCAGCGAAGGCTCGCACGATTCCACTCGGCGAGCTGACGAACAACGCCCGGACGAGGCCCAGGCGAACCACGAGCTCCCACATGGCCATAAGGAGGACCAGACCAAACGCGCCCAATGCCAGCCGCTCGTTTCGCTGCCACCACAGCCGCCAAACCGGGCCATGGTCCAGGCGGACAGCCGGCAGCCCGCCCCTGGGGCTGAGGGCCGCGGGTGTGGCCACTTAGCCGAGCACCTGGCCACCGGCGCCGTTGCCGCCGGCCATATCACGCTTGACCTGGGCCTCAATCAGGCTCCATACGCGGTCTTCGTAATCGAGGAACTGCGGGGTGCGCTTGACTTTCAGCGGGCGCGGCCGAGGAATGTCGATGTGTAAATCCTCGATGACGCGTCCCGGGCGCGGACCCATCACCAGCACCCGATCCGATAGATAGACGGCCTCGCTGATTGCGTGGGTAATGAACAGGACTGTCTTTTGCGACTGCCGCCAGATGCCCAGCAGCTCCTCCTGCATCAGCTCGCGTGTCTGGGCGTCCAGCGAGGCGAACGGCTCGTCCATGAGCAGCAGCTCCGGGTCGACAGCAAGCGCTCGCGCCAGGTTGGCGCGCTGTTGCATGCCACCCGAGAGCTCGTATGGGTAGTGATTCTCGAATCCCTCCAAGCCGACCATCTTGATGAACGGCTGGACCCGCTCACGTGCGTCGGCTGGCTTCACGCCCTGACATTCCAGGCCATAAGCCACGTTGCGCACGACCGTAAACCAGGGGAACAGCGACGAGTCCTGGAAGACCACGGCGCGCTCGCGCCCGGGCTCAGTAATGGACCTGCCATCGAGCAGAAGCTGCCCGCCCGTAGGCGCAAGCAGCCCGTCTACGATTTTCAGGAAGGTGGTCTTGCCGCAGCCGCTGGGACCCACCAGGCTGACGAAAGACCCATTCTCGATAACCAGGTTCAGCCGATCGATGGCCAGCATGCGGTTGCCGGTCCTCGCCTGCAGATACTCCATGCAGATGTCGAGCGCTTCGAGCTTGCCCAACTTACGAAGCCACCTGCGGGCGCCATTGCTGGAATCGCTGCTCGAGCATGCGCAAGCCCTCGATCAGGATGAGGCCCATGAACGTAAAGACCAGCACGCCGAAGAGCAGCACGTCGGTTTCGAATTGCTGGCCGGCCACCAGGATCATGTAGCCCAGGCCGGCCCCCGTGGCGGCAAACAGCTCGCCTACGAATACGCCTACCAGGGCATGCCCCACCGCCAGCCGCAGGCCGGCCAAAATAAAGGGCACCGTACCAGGGAGCACGACCGTGCGAAATATGCGCGGCCGCGAAGCGCGGAAGCTCGTTGCCACTTCCAGCAAGCGATGGTCAACTGTGTGCACGCCGGTGAGGGTGTTGATGACGACGGTGAAGAAGGTCCCCAGGAACACGGCCATCACCACCGACCACACGGTGAGCCCCAGCCACAGCACTACCAATGGCAGGAGGGCAATCCGGGGCAGGGCGTACATGAAGTTGAGCCAGGGGTCCAACAGATAGTTGAGCCCGCGATACCAGCCGGCTAGCAGTCCCACCAGGATGCCCAAGATAGCGCCAATGAAGAAGCCCAGCAGCAGCTCGATGACGCTGATTCGAACGTCGTTCCAGAACTCGAACGTTTGGAACTCGCGGCTCGCTTCGGCCACGATGCGTGAGGGCGTGCTGAAGAAGATCACCGGGATCCAGCCAAGGTCACCCAGCACTTCCCACAGCGCGAA
>DATGVV010000562.1:0-2162 GCA_035299885.1 Chloroflexota bacterium
CAGCGTGCAGCTGGACTGGGCCATGACGGCGGTCACCACCTGGTTCGTGGGCGGCGTCTTCCTCGACGGCTGGGCGCACAACAACATCCCGGATCTCGAGACGTTCTTCACGCCCTGGCACGCCGTGCTGTACTCCGGCTACGCCGCCACCGCGCTGCTGGTCCTGCTGACGTTCCTGTGGGGCCTGCGCAAAGGCTTCGGCTGGCGGCACGCACTGCCGGCGGGCTATGGCCTGGCGGTGGCCGGTTCGGCCATCTTCTTCCTGGGCGGAATGGCCGACATGCTGTGGCACATCACGTTCGGCATCGAGGCCAACGTGGACGCGCTGCTGAGTCCCACGCATTTGGCCCTGGCGCTGGGCGGGCTGATGATGCAAGCCGCGCCGTTTCGCGCCTGGTGGCAGCGCCACGACAGTGAGGTCAAGCCCCGCCTAATCCACCAGCTCCCGGCTTTTCTGTCGCTGGCCTACGTCTGGTCGGTGCTGGCCTTCTTCACCCAGTACGTACATCCCTTCACAAACGCCTGGGCCTCCGGAACCAAGCGGAGCCCAGCCGATCCGTTCTTCGGCCAGGCGCTGGGCGCCGTCAGCATCATCGTGCAGACGGCGCTCCTGGCGGGCGTGGTCCTCCTCGCAGCCCGGCGCCGGCCACTGCCGCCGGGGGCGCTGACCCTACTGTTCACCGTCAATGGCCTGCTGGTCAATGCCATGCACGGTCAGCCGAAGTTCCTCGCCGCGGCCATCGTCGCCGGGCTGTGCGCCGATGCGCTCTATGCCTGGCTGCGCCCGTCGATGGCGAAGCCAGGCCGAATACACCTGTTCGCCTTCCTGCTGCCGCTGCCGCTGTACGGGCTGTACTTCGCGGTCCTGGCGCCGGGGGGAATCGTCTGGAGCATCCACCTGTGGGCCGGCTCGATCGCGATCGCCGGTGTCACGGCCTGGCTGCTGAGCTATGTGGCGGTCCCGCCGGACGTTCCAGCTGAAGCCAGCTAGAATCGCCTCGTGGCAACGCAGTTCCTATGGAAACCATCCTGAACGAGCTGCCGGAATGCGCGGTCTGCGCTGCAGCAGCGAGGCGACCAGCTCGAAGAGCGTGACCTCTTCAAGCAGCCGCTTTCGAAAGACGAGCTTCGCGATCTGAGCCGCAAGATAGGCGGCCCGGCTGAGCTGTTCTCCTGGAAGAGCCCTACCGCCAGGTCCATGGGCCTCCAGCAGGGCACCCTGTCCGAGGCGAAGATGCTGGATCTGATGGCTGAAAACCCGCAGCTGATCCGGCGGCCCGTGATTATCAATGCCGAGAAGGTGCAGCTGGGCTTCAGCCCCAAGCAGGGCCTGAGGGTCTAAGCCTCGATCGCCGCCGCTACCAGCTCGACCACGTCCTGGGCGCGGATGGTGCCGCGGACGTCCTTGGTGGAGACGGCGTCTTCCATCATGGTCAGGCAGAAAGGGCAGGCCGAGGCGACGACGCCGGCGCCGGTCTCCAGCGCCTGATCGAGGCGCATGTGATTGATCTTCGCGCCTCGCTTCTCTGTCATGAACACGCGGCCGCCGCCGCCGCCGCAACATAGGCTGGTGCGGCGGTTCATGCTCATCTCACGCACCTCGGCGCCCAGCGTCTCCAGCGATTGGCGGGGGGCGTCGTAAATGCCGTGGTAACGGCCGATGTAGCACGAGTCGTGATACGTGATGGGCCCAGTGACCGTGCCCTGTTTCACCTTGAGCTTGCCCGAGTCGAGCAGCTCCTGCACGAACGTGGTGTGGTGGATCACCCGGTAGTTGCCCCCGAACTGGGGGTACTCGCGGCCGATGGTGTTGAAGCAATGGGGGCAGGCGGTGATGACTGTCTTGACGTTATAGCCGTTGAGGGTCTCCACGTTCTCGGCCACCAGCGTCTGATACAGGTACTCGTTGCCGATGCGCCGCAGCGGCTCGCCTGAACACTTCTCCTCCTTGCCCAGGATGGCGAAGTCCACGCCGGCCGCCTGCAAGCATTTGACCAGAGCGCGGGCCACCTTGTTGTTGCGCTCGTCGAAATTGGCGTAGCAGCCGACCCAGTACAGCACTTCGGCGTCGGGCTTCTCGGCCAGCGTCTTGACGCCCAGCTCGCGTGCCCACTGGCCGCGGTTGGCGGCGGGGTACTCCCACGGGTTGAAGTTCTTCTCCA
>DATGVV010000563.1:0-2005 GCA_035299885.1 Chloroflexota bacterium
TGCCAGACACGAAGATCGCGATGCGAGCGGATGCCAGGTGTGTCGCCCACTCTTGCCGCTTGCCTCTTGCCTGTTGCCTCGTTCGCGCCTAGGGCGCGAACTTCACGCACACGTTCTTCGTCTGCAGGTAGCTGTTGAGGGCTTCCAGGCCTTTCTCGCGGCCGAACCCGCTCTTCTTATACCCGCCGAAGGGCAGCTCCACGCCGCCGCCGGCGCCGTAGGTGTTGATGTATACCTGGCCGGCTTTGATCTTGTCGGCCAGGTACATCGCCTTGTTGATGTCGCGCGTCCAGATGCCGGCGAGGAGGCCGTACTCGGTCCAGTTGGCCAGCTTGGCCACTTCGTCCAAGTCAGAGAAGGTGGTGATCGTGAGGACCGGTCCGAAGATCTCCTCTTGATGCACGCGCATCTCGGGGCGGACGTCGGACAGCAGCGTCGGCTCGATGAAGAAGCCGTCCTTGAGTCGTGGATCCTGGGCCCGCTGGCCGCCCAGCGCCACAGACGCGCCCTCGCGCTTGCCGGTCTCGACGTAGTCCAGGATCTTCTCGAACTGCGTCTTGGAGATGACCGGCCCCATGTCCGGGTCCTCCACACCGGGGCCGAGCCGCATGGAGCGCGCCTTCTCCGAGAGTAAGCTCATCACGCGATCCTGGGCCGAAGCTTCCACCAGCAGCCGCGAGCCCGCCGAGCAGGTCTGACCGGCGTTCTGGAAGATCGCGTTGGCCACGCCGCCGATGGTGATGTCCATGTCCGCGTCGGCGAACACCACGTTGGGCGACTTGCCGCCCAGCTCCATGACCACCGGGCAGACGTGATCGGCCGCCAGCTTCATCACCCGGATGCCGGTTGGCACCGAGCCGGTGAAGGTCAGCTGGCTCACGTCCGGATGCGAGGCCAGCCGTTCGCCAGCGTCGCCGCCACGGCCCGGGACGACGTTGAGCACGCCCGGCGGCAGCCCGGCCTCGTTGCCGATGACGGCTAGGGCCAGCGCAGTCAGCGGCGCCTCCGAGGAGGGTTTCATCACCACGCAGCAGCCCGCCGCCAGCGCGGGAGCCGCGCCGCGCGCGCCGATCTGGATGGGATAGTTCCAGGGCACGATGTGGCCCGATACGCCGACCGGCTCCTTGACCGTGTAGTCCAGGAAGCCGGGGCCCAGTGGGATGGTGTTGCCCATCAGCTTGTCGGCCACGCCCGCGTAGAACTCGAAGTAGCGCGCCGCCACCTCCACGTCGACCTTGGCCTGGCGCAGCGGCTTGCCGTTGTCGCGGCTCTCGGTCTTGGCCAGCCGCTCGGCGTCGCGCCGGATAAGCTCGGCCGTCTTCCACAGGATACGCGCCCGTTCGGCCGGCTTCATCTTGGTCCAGGGACCGCTCTCGAAGGCCTCCTTGGCCACCGCCACGGCCTCGTCGATGTCCTCGGGCCCCGCCTGGGCCACCACCGCCAGCGGCTGGCTGTTGGATGGATCGACGGTCTCGAACGTGGCGCCGCTCCTGGCCTGCCGCTGCTCGCCGCCAATGATCAGGCCGAGGCGCTCGACTGCTGCTACTGCCATGTCATCCTCCCACATAGCTACACTTGGTACCTTCGGCGTTTAGCATCGCACACGGCTGGCCGGCGTCTGTGCTATGTTTCAGGGCGGTATCCGATCTAGTGCCCCCGTATCCCTACGCTGGCCCTAAGACGTACCTATCAAACCAAATGGAGGGCCAGCTTCTTTGTTGAGCTACGCCGATAAAACCCTGACTTGCCGCGACTGCGGCGAGCAATTCACCTTCACCGTGAGCGAACAGCAGTTCTTTGCGGATCGAGGGTTCCAGAATGACCCATCTCGCTGTCCGGAGTGTCGATCGGCACGCCGCGAGCGCAGTGGTGACCGCCCCTCGGGCGGTTTCTCCGGCGGTCGCCGCGAGATGGTGGACGTGACGTGCAGCAGCTGCGGCAAGCCCGCGCAGGTGCCGTTCAAGCCCACCGAGGGCCGCCCGGTGTACTGCAGCGACTGCTACAC
>DATGVV010000564.1:0-6477 GCA_035299885.1 Chloroflexota bacterium
GCGTACCGGAACGGCTCCTGGCGGATGATCACCGCGCCCATATCCAGCAGGATTTTTGCGATCTGTTCCGCACTTCCCTCTCCCGTCGCAACGGGAGAGGCTGAGGGTGAGGGAACCTGATGCGGATGTTCAGCTGAGACCACCATTACGGGCACAGCCAGCCCGTCTGGCGCCCTCCCCAACGCCACCACGCGGGCAATACGTGCGCCGTGCTCGGCCACCAGCTCCAGGTTGTCCTGCACGGTCTCCGGCGTGGGCTCGACGGCGATCAGGGCCAGGTTGGCACCACGCAGCTGGCCCTCGACGCGCTGCCGGCGGCCGTGGCTCTTGGGCTTGGGCCGCAGGTAGGCCATCGGCAGCTGGAGCTCGGCCGCGACCAAGCTGGTCAGCACCAGGGCCTCGGTTCCGCTGCTCACGACCATATCGGGGAGATCGGCACGTAGCTCGGCGACGACGGCGCTGAGCAGGCGCTGGCGATCGGCGGGTGCCGACAGCACGGAGTCCAGGTCCAATCGAGGCAACGCTACCATGGTGCGGACTGACACATGGCTGCAACAATCGACCAGGCGGTGGCGTCGTCGCTGCTGCGCACGATGTTCCTGATCCGGACTTTCGAGGAGAAGGTCTCGGAGATGTACGCCAAGGTGGAAATCGCTGGGCTGCTGCACCTGAGCATAGGCCAAGAGGCCGTGGCCGCGGCCATCGGCTCGCTGCTGCGGCGCGAGGACGCCATGTACTCGGGCCATCGGGCTCATGGCCACGCGCTGGCCAAGGGCGCCGATCCCGGCCGGCTGCTGGCCGAGATCGCCGGCAAGGCCGCCGGCTATTGCGGTGGGAAGGGTGGGAGCATGCACCTGTCGGCCCCCGAGGTGTCGTTCATGACTGCCACGGGCGTGGTGGGCGGCACCATTCCGCTCGCCTTGGGCTCAGCCTTGGCTTTCAAGGAGCGGGGCGAGGGCAACGTGGCGGTGGTGTTTTTCGGCGATGGCGCGATGAACGGCGGCTCGTTCTCGGAGTCGCTGAACATCGCCGGGCTGTGGAAGCTGCCGGTCATCTTCGTTTGCGAGAACAATGGCTACGCCGAGTTCACGCCCATCTCGGCCCATACCCTGGTCGAGCGCGCCAGCGATCACGCCACGCTGTTCCACATTCCGGCGGTCACGGTGGATGGCAACGATCTGTTGGCTGTGCGGGAGGCGGCCGAGCCGGCCATCTCGCGCGGCCGGTCCGGAGAAGGTCCGTCGCTGGTCGAATGCCTCACGTACCGCCTGCGCGGCCATTACGAAGGCGATCCCAACAAGTACCGCGAGCTCAGCGAGATGGCCGAGTGGAAGGCCAAGGATCCCATCCTGCGCTTCGCCGCTTGGGCCAAGAAGCAGAAGCTCGTCAACGCCAAGCAGGCCGAGGGTCTCGAGGCCGAAGTCCGCGAGCTCATCACCCAGGCCGAGCACTTCGCCCGAACCGGCCCGGCATCATCGCCCGATGCCGTCGCCACCCAGGTCTACGCATGATCCGCCCACCCTCTGAGCGCAAGTCATGAACTTCCTTCAGTCCATAACCAAGGCTCTCCGCGAGGAGATGCAACAGGATCCGAACATTTATATGCTGGGCGAGGACGTCGCCGTGGGCGGGCCTTACGGCGCGACGCGCGGGTTGGCCGAGGAGTTTGGCGAGAACCGCGTCATCAACACGCCCATCGCTGAGGGGACGGTGGTGGGACTGGCGATTGGCGCGGCCCTGCAGGGGCTGCGGCCCGTCGTCGAGATCATGTTCGTCGACTTCATCACCCTCGCCATGGACCAGCTGGTGAACCATGCGGCCAAGCTGCGCTATATGTCCGGCGGTCAGCTGCGCGTGCCGCTGACCATCCGCACCGCTTGCGGCGTGTCCGGCGCCTGGGGCGCGCATCATTCGCAGAGCTTGGAGGCCTGGCTGGCCCACGTCCCTGGGCTCAAGGTCGTGATGCCGTCCTCGGCGGCCGACGCCGAGGGCCTGCTGCGCGCTGCCATCCGAGACGACAACCCGGTGGTCTTCGTCGAGCACCGGGCGCTCTACTACCAGACCGACGAGCTCGCCTCGGACTCCTTCGAGCTGGGCCGGGCCCAGGTTCGCCGGCCGGGCCAGGACGTGACCGTGATCGCCACCGGGCGCATGGTTCGGGTGGCGCTCGAGGCGGCCGAGGAGCTGGCCGAAAGCGGCATCGAGGCGGAGGTGATCGACCCGCGGACCTTGCAGCCGCTGGACCTGGAGACGCTGGCCCGCTCGGTGCGCAAGACGACGCGAGCGGTCATCGTGCACGAGGCCGTGGTACCCGGCGGCATCGGAGCGGAGATCGCCGCCCAGCTCCAGGCGGCCGCCTTCGATTACTTGGACGCGCCCATCGAGCGGGTCGGCGCGCCCTTCGCGCCGGTGCCGGCCAGCCCCAGTCTGGAAGCGGCCTACGTGCCGAACAAGACGAGCGTAGTCGCCGCCGTCAAGAAGATCTCAAAAAAGGCTTAACCACCTCCCAGGCGGCGTCCGGATCTTCCCAGAACGTCATGTGGGCCACGGCGGGCAGGAGGTGCAGGCGCGTGTTGGAGAAGGCTTCGGCTAGCGCCTGGGAGGTCCGGACCGGCGTGCTGAGGCCGCGCTGCACGTCATCCTCGGCGCCGCAGATGACCAGCGCCGGCTGGCGCACCTCGCGGGCATCGGCCACGGCGTCGTAGCCCTGCCGGGCGTCGGCATGCTTGAGGAACTCCTCCTCTGGGCCCTGGTTATTCCACAGCGCGTCGGCCAGCGCCTGGGCGCGCTCCGGGTGGCTGGCGTAGTTGGCCGGGGTGAAGGCGAAGGTGTCGTTCAGGGCGTGGTTGCGTATGAAGTCGCGGAAGCCCTGGTGGGCGATATGCTCGCGTTCGCGGATCGACGGCGCGGGCGCGCTGGACGGCGTGCCAGGACTGGACGCGGCGAGTATGAGGCTGCGGACGCGGCCGGGATGTTCGAGGGCCATCTTGATGGCCAGCCCGGAGCCGTTGGCGAAGCCGATCACGTGCGCGGGCTCACGTAACCCAAGCATGTCCAGCAGGGCCACGCCGTCGGCCGCTAGGCTCGAGCAGGTGTAGCACCCGGGTGTAGCGGCGCTGGCGCCGATGCCGCGTTGGTTAAACGCAAGCACCTGGTAGTGGTCCCGCAACTGCGGGAAGCCACTCAGCTTCCAGGCGTCCAGCGGCCACCAGCTGGCGGCCAGCAGCAGCACCAAGTCGCCCCGGCCCTCGAGCTCGTACTCGACCTGGCGGCCGTCCACCTGGACTAACGCCACGCGGGCTCCCTCACCCTCGCCCTCTCCCGGAGGGAGAGGGGACTAAAGCGCATACAGCGTGGCGGCGTTGTCGTGCAGGATCTTGCGCTTGGTGTCATCGGACAGCTGAGGGTGCTCCCACAGTTGCTGCAGGCTCTCGGGGAACTCGTTGTCCCAATGGGGCACGTCCGAGGCGTACATGAAATGCTGCGCGCCCAGGTAGTCGATCGTCTGCGGCAGCAGCGTCTCGCTCGACTCCAGGCTGACATACAGGTTGGACTCGCGGACGGTCTGGCTGGGCTTCTTCTTGAGCAGCGGCGTGTCGTGCTCGCCGCGCTTCTCCCAATGCTCGTCCAGACGATCGAGGTAGTAGGGCAGCCAGGTGGCGCCGACCTCCAGGAAGCACAGCCGCAGCTTCGGGAAACGGATGGGCAGGCCCTGGCAAACCACGCTGGTGAAGTGCAGCATCATGCCGGCGGGGAAGGTGTAGGAGTGGACCTCGGTGAAGGTTTGCAGGTACTCGGCGCCGACTTCCTGCGAGAAGCTCCGGCCGCCGTGGATGCACAGCGCCACGCCCAGCCGCTCGGCCTCGGCGTAGACCGGGTCGTACCAGCGGTCGCCAAACGGCCGCGGGGCGGACATGGTCAGCAGCTCGAAGCCGATGAAGCCCAGCTCGGTGACGCCGCGGCGCAGCTCCCGGGCAGCTTCCTCGGGGATGCCCAGCGGCAGCACGCCCACGCAGTGCATGCGCTTGGATCGCGCGTTGTACTCGTTGGCCAGGTGGTCGTTGATCGCTCGCGCCAGGGCCACCTGCCACTCGGGCTCGCGCAGTTTGGTGACCATGCCGCTGGTAGTGGGGAAGCACACGGCGTGCTCGAAGCCGCCCCAGTCCATGATCCCGTGCCAGGCCTCGACCTGCTGCTCTGGGCTCATGCCGCCGGTGTAACGCACGCCGGGCACGGGCTCGTAGGCTGGGTTTTGGAAGCCGAGCCGGCCGCCCAGGCCCTGGTCCCAGGGGTGGTCGCCCGGCAGCAGGCCGCTGCCGCGCGTGTCGTAGGGCGGTCGCAGGTATTTGCGGATGTCCTCGTCGCGCTCGACGATGTGGGCGTCGGCATCAATGATGGCGGGCCAGGCTGGCATAGGTTCTCCTTCTTAGTTTGTCATTCCGAGCGTCAGCGAGGAATCCGCTGCCAGGTTGCCGGATGCCTCATTGCGTTCGGCATGACAACAGGGTCTTTTCCCCCGCGAGATCGTAGGCGGACCGGAGCAGGATCGTGATGAGCGCGCCGCCGTAAATCCGAGTACGCAGGAAGAGCCGGCCCTGCTCCATGGCTTCCACTGGGCTGATGGCACCGGACAGGATGGCGCGAAGTGTGGACTCGTCGACCTGCACCAGCGTGTAGTGCAGCGTTTCTCGGCGCGAGGAAGGCCCCTCGCCGATTTCCATCTGCCCGCGGGCGATGGCGACGTGGAACGTCCCTCGGCCCGCGATCTCGAGGTCAAAGTCCTCGTCGTGACCGTGGATAGCCTTCTGGCCGCGGACGGTACGGCTGGCTTCCTCCAGTGCGGCCCGCAGATCGTCAAGCAGCTCGCTCGCCACCGACGCCTCCGAATTGATCTTCCAGCGTGGCCGCGGCCTGGCGCAGCCACTCGTCGGGATCCCCGTACTTGGCGGCGATGCCCCGAATGTCGGGCTCGTCGAGCACGGTCAGGTGTCCGTTGTCCAGCAGCGGCCGGCCGTCCACGGTGAGCGTCGCGTTCTGGACGAATACAACCTGCCAGGTCTTGGCCCAGGTCGGCCCGCCATAGGGGATGGAGTTGCCGATGCCGAAGTGCAGCAGGTGCGGGTTCGAGGCGCCGCGTCCACCGCGGCCGCTGGCCTGCGGGTGGATGCCCCACATGCACTCGGCCAGCCAGCTGCTGTCGGCGCCATTGCGGGCGATGAAATCGCTCCACCACTCGGCGCCCTCGCCCTCGGCCGCGACGGCGCGGTGGTTACGGTAGGTCAAGAACAGCGGCCGCTCCAGGATGGCCTTTGGGGCCTTGTTGCCGCGCGTCAGCGCCTGGACGGCGATCACGCCGTCCACCGGGTCCTCGGGGTGGAAGCAGGCCACGCCGCCGGGGAAGCCCTTCTTGTGGCCGGGACTGTCGAAGGTGAAGGGGTAACAGTAGCCGCCCGCGGTGCTGCCGCTCACAGCCATCGAGATGTCCGTGCCGGCCGCCGTGGTCACCCGGATGTGCTTTCCGGCAGCCAGCCGCTCGATGGTCTTGGTGCCGATGGCGAACAGCAGCTCGGCCGGGAAGCGGCCATAGCGGGACGACAGAGCATCGACGGTTTTGGCCTCGTTGTTGATGTAGATTAGGCCTCGCTCGAAGATGGCCACCTGCAGGTAGTGGTTTTTGGTGTGCAGGTACTCACCTTGGCCAATGAGCACGTCCACCCCCTCCAGCGCGGCTTCGAAAACGGGCGGCGGTGGATCCTTCTGCTTATCCCAGGCGGGCGTGTGCAGTACCGCGCAGGGGGAGCCGATCTGGGCGATGGCCGATCGCAGGGCGGCCACGATGCGTTCGTCGTCGTAGCCGGGCTCGGTGTGGATGAGGACGTGCTGGTCCGGCCGCAGCGACACGTACCGGGTGAGGTTTCGCGCTCCTTCGAGCAGATCGGTTTCCAGGTCGACTTCAGCAATCATCGCGCTCTCCCCCGCGGCGAAAGTGGGTAGTATCTTACGCCAGCCCCATGGACCAGCTTCGCGTTCTCGTCCCGACGCCGGCCGCTTCGAACGCGATCTGTCGTTTGGCCGAGCGGGAGGGGCTGTACGCCAAGCACGGCCTGGAGGCCGAAGTGCGCGTGGTCGGCGACTCGAGCGCGCTCCTGCGCGAGGCAAGGAACGGCGGGGCCTGCGTGTTCTATCTGGCCGCGGCGGCCGTGGTCGAGGCGGCACTCGACGGCGCCGAGCTGGTGCTCTTTGTGGGCGCCGTCAACCGGCCCTTTCACTCCATCGTCTGCCACCCGGAGATTGCGTCGGCGGAGGATCTGAGCGGCAAGCGCGTGGGCTTGCGCACGTTCCAGACTACGGCCGGCGTGTGGATGCGCGGGATCCTCGCCGATGACTATCGCGTGGATCTCGCCAGCATCAGCTGGCACACCCAGGACGAAGAAGCCATGCCCTGGGAGCCGCCGGACTGGCTCCAGGTCCAGCAGG
>DATGVV010000565.1:0-2212 GCA_035299885.1 Chloroflexota bacterium
CGCTGGTAGTCGTCGACGATGGTTGCGAAGGGGGTCCCGGGACGGAGCTTGGGCAGGAGGTCCTGGAAGATGGCGCGGGAAACCTCGAACAGGCGCGACTGGGCCGGTTTGGGCGTGCCCAGCACCATGGGCTGGACGACCTGGGCGACGTAGCCGCTCCATTTCACCTCAATCTCGTTGTTGATGATGTCGTCAGCTTGCAAGACACGGTTGGTGACCAGCCGGTGCGGCCATGGTGGCTCCGCCCCCGCGCCCCAGTGCAGCATGGAGGGTATTTCGCCACCTTCGACCACGATGGCTTTGAGCATCGAGCCAAACACCTCGCGCTCGGGCACTCCCGGCCGCGCCGCCTGAATCATCGTCAGCGCCGCTCTTTCGGCCACCCGGCAGGCCTGGCGCATGAACTCGATCTCGGCCGCGCTCTTGGCGGCCCGCGCCCGAGCTACCAGCTCGGTCGCTGAGCTGAAGCTGGCCGCTGGCAACTCCTGGCGCAGGCTATCCATAATGCCGCTGGCTACCAGGCCTTCGGGTGCCCGTGGCGATCCCGATAGACCGATGACGCCGATGCGACTGCGCTCCAATCCAAGCTCGCGCAGCCGCTGAATGATGGGACCAGCCCATGTCCGGCCTGTTGGCCGCAGGTCGGCGATCCACTGGCTCTGGCTGCCCCACCAAGCCACCTCGTTTTCGCCGCGGACGAAGGCGGTGACGTCGCCGGCCAGGGAGAATACCACGGCGGCCTCGGTAGTGTTGCCGCCGATCTGGGTGATGTAGCGGACCCCAGCCTGAAACTGATCCCAATGGCCACTGTTGGGGAAGCCAACCAGGCAATCTTGCTGCTGTTCCGCCATGAGCTGGTGCAAACGAGCCCAACGGCGGTCCCGCTCCGCCAGATCGAAGATGGGGATCAGGGCGCTTACAAGTGGGCGATCAGTCACGGTCAGCTGCGAGCGCAGGCTGCCGCTCTTTGGCCTCAGCCTCGCGCAGGAGCGGGCTGTACTTACTGGCGTTGCCGCCACGCCGTTGGCCGGGGCGGTAAATGCCCGGGCCAAACTTCGCTCGCTCAACAGGCAGCTCCAGGCAAACGTTGTGTACGGGATCGCGGAAGAAGTTGATTGGGTCCTCGCCACGCTGGACCTTCCTCAGGTTGTCCTCGAGGAGCTTGCGGTAGAGGATGATGCCCTGGTCGGACAAGCCTAGATGCTCATCCGAGCGGTTGGCTATCGGCCCCTGGGTGCACCACATCGCGATGTCCTGACCGCTGTTGTTGTCGACCACTGACCACTCGGGCTCGCCTCGGTCCGTGAGGGCCGGCAACGGCACCTCATAGCAAGGCACCGCGTCGGGCCGAGCCAGCGGCATATCGCCCGGCGCGCCGTAGTGGGCGCTGTACCAGACGTGTAGCGTGTGCTGATCGTCGATTGGCGTACGCATCTGGAACACCGGATGGGCAGCGCTGCCCGACTTGAGCATCATCGGAAATACCAGTGGATGGCCCGTAGACCAGCGCTCGTGCTCCTCCGCGTCGCCGTTGAGGATGCGGCGCTTGATGATGCCGTATTCGAACAGCGAGAAGCCGATCTTTTGATGCCTTTGCGGCTCCTTGCGCAGGTCCTCCCGGCCGGTGCGCTCGAAGACGTAATTGGCGAAATGCTGGTGCAGCCACTCCACATGTACTGGGTCGAGAGCGTTCTCGACGATCTGCAGCCAGTTGCACGGGACGATCGCCATCCCAATCTCGCGCGGCACGTCCAAACGAGTGAACAAGTCCCAGCGCGGCACGAGCGGCGTCGGGTCGGGGCCTAGATAGGCGAAGATGAGGTCGGCCATCTCCTGCACCGGATAGGCCTTGATCCGTACTTTGTCTTTGAAGGCGCTGCCCGGATCGGCAGTTTGCTCGTATGGCTGATCGATGCAGCGGCCGGCGGCGTCGTAGCACCAGCCATGGTAGGCGCAGCGGAGGCCTTCCTGCTCGGGGACACCGTAGATCATGCCGGCGCCCCGGTGCACGCAGCGTTCGGCGAGTAGGCCCAGCTGCCCGCCGCGGTCGCGGTATAGCACCAGCGACTCGCCGAGGATGGTAACTGGCCGGGTGCCATGAGCAGGCAGCTGCGAGCTGGCCGCGATGGGATACCAGTAGCGCCGCAGCAGCTCGCCCATGGGGGTGCCCGGCCCGACGGCGGTAAGCGTCTGGTTCTCTTCAGCTGTCAGC
>DATGVV010000566.1:0-1928 GCA_035299885.1 Chloroflexota bacterium
CAATTGTCCTGCATCGTCTCGCCGCCGAATACCGGCCACTGGGAGCTGTTCCAGGCTGATACCCGCTATCTGACCGGCATCGGTGGCAATTGCTCTGAGACTGCCAGCGTGTTCCCGATCGAGGGCGACGCCACCGCGGTCGTTCTCAACCGGCCGGAGTTTTGGGGCGCCGCCCAGGATTGGGTGACGGATATCCGGACGCCGGTCCACCACATGTGGTCCACCCCAGTCATCGACCGCTTGCGCGAGCTGAAGGTGGAGGAGGAGCGGATCGGCGTAGTCGGTCTCGGCGGCGGTGTTCGTACGCCCGAGGGCACCATGCCGTGGGGTCTGTACGAGCGCCTGCGCGAGGCGCTGCCAAAGGCCCGGTTCGAGGATGTGACGGTGATGATGGCCGACCTGCGGGCGGTGAAGAGCGCGGAGGAGCTGGCCTGCATGGAGCGGGCGACGGACATCGTCGAGCAGGGCATCAAGGTCATGGCCGAGGTGGCTCGGCCTGGCGTGCCTGATTTCGAGGTCTACGCCGCCATCTACGGCGCCCTGCTGAAGGCCGGCAGCGAAGTGCCGACCATGGTCCTGTGGGGCTCGGGTCCCGAGCCCCACGACGCATTTCTGCCGACGCGCCGCCGCCTCGAGCGCGGCGACCGGCTGGACAATGAGATGGAGGCCAAGTTCCTCGGCTACCAGAGCCAGCGCGTCCAGCCCGCCATTTTGGGCGATGCTTCGCCCGCGCTGCTGAATGCCATGAATAAGCATCGCCAAATCTTCGATGCCGCTCGACGCCAGCTGAAGCCTGGTGTTCCCTTCGGTGAGGTAGCCAAGCGCATCGATGAGGTTGCCCAGGAGCAGGGCTGCCAGGCTCGGCTGACGATGCATGGTCGGGGGCTCGGCGAGGATCGCCCGCTGTTGGTCGGCGGCGACATGACTGCCGAGACCGCCAGCTTTATTCTCCAGGAAGGCAACACCTTCATCATGAAGCCGCGCATTCGGACGGCGGACGGGACGGCCGTCACCTGGGGCGACATCGTGACCGTTACGCCCGAGGGAGGGCGCCGGCTCGGTAAGGGCGTGCACGAGCTCATGATCATTCCCTGCTAGGAGGCACGATGGCAAAGATTCAGACGTTCGACCACTGTGGTTTCGTGGTCGAGGACATACCCCGAGCCCACAAGTTCTACGGCCAGCTGTTCGGCGCAAAGCCGCTGTGGATCGCCAACCTCAATACCCACAGCGCTTACAGCGGTTGGCCCATCATCTCATTCGTGGAGCTGGGCGCCCACCGCTTCGAGCTGTGCCTGGCCATGTTCCCCATGCCCGCGCCCGATCCGGACTATCGGCTGCCGCGAATTGGCTTCGTGCTGCCGGCCCAGGCTTTGAATGCCATCCGGCGCCGGCTGGACGAGCTCGAGGTGAGCTATCGGGGCCCGCTGGGCTCCCCGGACTCGCTGCCCATCGACGAGACCATTCAGCTGCGCGATCCGGATGGCAACGTGTTGGACCTATCCACCTGGCGCGGCCACACGAATGGCCGTGCGGCGTCAGCCGGCGACATCATCCCGCTGAGCGATCTCAGCCACATCGCGCTCGAAGTGACCGATCTCGAGGTGGCCGAGCGCTTTTACACGCAGGTCTTTGGTATGGAGCTGATCCAGCGGGACGATGGCGAGCTTGGCGGCGGCCGGCTTGTTCTGCGAAATGCAACCGGCCAGCTGCTGTTCCTGGAGCAAGTCGGCGCCCTCTCGGCTCGAGCCCGCTTTTGCGGGCCGGACCGCGGCGCCTCGCCCGATCAGGACGGGCCGCCGCGCTACTGCGGCGCGCATCTGGCTATGACCGTCGCCTCAATCGAGGACTACGACGAAATGTATGCCGCACTGCAGGCCTGGCCTGTTCAGTCCGAAGGAGACATTCGCAAACGGGAACGCCCGGCT
>DATGVV010000567.1:0-15968 GCA_035299885.1 Chloroflexota bacterium
GATCCCAAGTTCGCCAGTCCGTACCTGGCTCGCCTGACGCAAACGACGACCGTCCTTACCGATCCCGCCGCGGATTGGGCCTACAAGCAAGGCTACCGCAAAGCCATGCTGATGCTGTCCGACTTTGGCGGTGGACTGGAGACCGCCGACGGCTTCGCCAGCATGTTCGTGAAGCGCGGCGGCTCCATCGTGCAGGAGCAATACCCTGCCCAAGGCTCTACTGACTTTGGGCCGTTCCTGGCGAAGCTGAACAAGGACGCGGACTTCGCCTACGTATTTTTACCGGGCGTCGACGGCTTGCGCTTCATGGATCAAATCCGCAACTATGCCGACATCAGCAAGCTGCCAATCATCGACGCCTACGCCGCGATGACTGATGGCTCGAACCTGGACGCCTTGAAAGACAAGGCGGTGGGGATCATCCGAGAGGGGCTGTACACCTCGGCGGCCGACACACCGGAGAACCAAGCTTTCGTGAAGGCGTGGCAGGCCAAGTATCCGGGCCGCTACGTATCGTCGAGCGTCGCCCAGGGGTATGCGGGCGCGCAGATTATTGCGGCCGCGCTGAACAAGGTAAACGGAAAAGTTGAGCAAACACAGGATTTCCTGAACGCGCTGTACGCCACCAACGTGAACACGGCCAAAGGCCCCATCAAGCTGGACGCCAACCACGATGTCGTTGAGAGTGTGTATATCGATCGCGTGGTGAAGCAGGGCGATAGGTTTGGCCAGCAACTGCTGGCTGCCTACAACGACGTGTCACGTTCCTGGGAACGCACGCCCCAGGAGATGGAGAATTTTCCCCTGGGCAAGCTGAAGGGGCAGTGGGTTGGGATGACCAAAGAGAAGCTGGAAAGCCTAAGTGCGCCGGCCAAGCGGTGAGCTTCTACTCCGGCTTCAGCCACTCAACGAACCAGGCCACGACCTTGGCCGCAACCTCATCCGTCTTGTAGCCGTAGGAGGTTTGCTCGAAAAAGTGGCCCGCGCTGTCGATGAGCTCCAGTCGGCTGGCGTCGTTACCGTATCGCTGCAGCTCCTTGTGCATCCACAACGAGTGGTCGTGCGGGATTACGAGGTCGAGGGTGCCATGGACCAGCAACACCGGGATGCGGATCTCGGCCGCGTGGTACAGCGGCGAAATGGCATGGTAGAAGGCCGGCTCGTCCCAGGGATCACCGCCGCGAGCTTCCATCATGAGGCGGTATCGCTCGGGCGCGTACGCCTTCAGACCTAACACCAGCGAGATCGAGTCAGTGGGCGGGCTCAACGCTGCCACTGCCTCCAGCCGCTTCTCACGGAACGAGGCGTTCAGAACTGCCAGGCCGCCGCGCGAGTGCCCGCTGGCGGCAATGCGCTGCGGGTCTACCAGTTCCAGGTGCTGCAGGTAGTCGACAGCAGCCGAGATGTCGGCCACGTCCTGCAGATGATATTGGGCATCGGAGCCGCGATAGCGCAGCGCCAGGCACACGAAACCAGCCGCTACCAGTGGTGCTTGCAGCCACTCGAGGCCGCGCAGATCGCCCGTCCGGCCCGGACACAGGACAATCGCCGGCCGGGGCCGGCCAGCTTGCCAACCGCGGGCCGCGACCAGTACGCCACCGCCTGCGTCGGGACCATCGCCAAAAGCAACCTCACTGCGCTCGAGCTCAACATTGCTGTCCATGGTTGGCCTGGATACTACCGCCAGTGGCTGTTTAGGGTAAGCTGAAAGGCGCCGCTGAGCAGGACCAACCTGAAGCGAACCATCGAGGAGGAAGCATATGCTGACACCACAGGATCTAGGCGGAATCATGGGCATGATGCCCGCCTTCGCCACATCTGAAGCGGGTGACATTCAGGCCACGTCTACCATCCACGTCGATAACCTCAAGGCCGCGGTGGATCGCGCCATCAGTGACGGCATCGACGTTATCGCCACAACCGGGAGCTTCGGCGAGTTTCACACGCTGCTGGACGAGGAGCTTCAGACGCTGGCCCAGGCAACGGTAGAGGCGGTTGCCAAGCGCGTGCCGCTGTTCATCGGCTGCACCAGCCTGAACAGCCGGGAAGCCATCCGTAAGATGCGCATGGCGCGCGACGCCGGCGCCGACGGTGTATTGGTTGGCGTGCCCTTCTACTTCCCTTCCACGGTGGACAACGCCGTCAACTTTTACCGGGAGATCGCGGAGCTGTTTCCCAGTTTGGGCATCATGATCTACCACAATCCGTCGCTCCATCACGTCACCTTGCCGGTCGATGCGGTGGCCAAGATCGCCGAGGCCAAGAACATCATCGCGATGAAGGACAGCCACCGTGACACCTCCACGTTCATGCGCCTGGTGGATGCCACTCGCGGGGGCCTGAGCGTATTCTGCTTCCAGGGGCAGTACTATCCGTACGCCAAGCTCGGCGCCGCCGGCTGCTGGTCCATCGACGCCTGGATGGGGCCGTGGCCGCTGCTGCGCTTGCGCAACGCCATCCGCGAGGGGAACGATGCGCTGGCCAGAGAGATCACCATGGAGCTGACGGCCGGCTTCGAGGGCCCGCCGGATCTCCAGTGGCGCGAATCTTCGGCCAAGCTGGCCATCGCCCAGGCTGGCTACTGTGATCCCGGCCCGCTGCGGCCACCATTCTCGATTGTGCCCGAGGCGATCATGGAACGTGTAGGGCGCCGAGTGTCGCGCTGGCAGAGCTTGTGTGACAAGTACCGCCCGCACGTGCAAGCCAGGGCCGCCGCTTGAGCCTGGTCCAAGCCGACTTCGCCCAAACGGTCGAACGCCTTGTGGCCGAGGGCTTGCCCCGGGCCAAGCATCCCTTCACCTGCAGGGTCCTGGCAGGCGAAGCCAGCCGCCAGGACCTGGCCATCTTCGCCGTCCAGACCTATCACCGCAACCTGTACAGCTCGCGCTTCGCCGCCGCCAACTTTGCCCACTGCCCGTACCTCGACGTGCGACGGGGCTTGTTTGAGGTCATACGCGAGGAGGAGCTGAAGGACCTGGGCGAGCCGCCGTCTCACGCGGAGTTGATGCTGAGGTTCGCCCAGGCGCTGGGCATGGAGCGGGAAGACGTGATCAACGCCCGCCCCTTGCCCAGTACGCTGGCCTTCATCGACGTCATTATGCAGCTGTCGGAGGGGCATTGGCTGGAAGGGCTGGCGTTTCGCGCCTCCGAGATCCATGCGCCCCGAGGCTCTGGCATGTGGCGCAAGGCGCTGCAGGAGCACTATGGCTTGTCCGACGAGGCGGTGGCCTGGTGGAGCACGCACGAAACGGCGGACGTCGAGCATGGCAATATCGCGCTCAAAGGGTATGGCACGTACGCGACCGATGAGACATCACAACAAATCGCCGCTCATGCGCTGCAGCGCATGATGGCGGCGTGGTGGGTGTTCTGGGACGGTATCGAGGGCGCGGCTCAGACCGCCCGCCAGGGGCACGATGTCGGCTTCCGTTTGCCATGCGACCCAGCTGCTTCGACGGGGAGGAAGCGCAACGACGAAAAGCACATCCCGCAGGTCCGCCAGCAGCTCCAAAACATCCTCGCGAAGAAGTAAACGGGCGCAGCGAGTGGCGCTGATCCTGTCGCACAGCGATGTCGAGCGTATCGTGGCAGAGCTCGATGGCGAGGTGCTGGAAGACCTCATCCGGCGGGTAGAGCTCGGCCACCGTGAGATGGCCGGCGGCCAAGTGCGCCAGCACTCGCGCATCTACCTACGCTACCCGGAGGACGGCATGCGCCGGCCACCGGGCCTGTTCAGCATGTCGGCCCTGCTTCCCAGGGCGGGCGTGATGGGTACGCGGCTCCTGGCATTGGGCGGAGCAGGCGGCGATGGCTTGCTGATCCTGTTCAGCCAGGCGGAGAAGAAATGCCTGGCCATCATCGACGACTCGACCTTGCACGAGTACCGGACCGGCACCCCTGCAGCCCTGGCGGCACGCTATCTGGCCCGGCCACGACCGCAGGTCGCTGGTTGCATCGGCAGCAGTGGCATCGGCCGCGGCACGCTCACGATGCTGTGCCACGCCCTGCCCTCGGTGGCGGAAATCAAAGTGTTCAGCCCCAATGAGGCGCACCGCACGGCCTTTGCTGCTGAGTTGTGTCAGCGCCTAAGGCGCGAGGTGCGGCCGGTGGGCTCGGCCGAGGCAGCCGCTGAGGGCGTCGACCTATTGGTCACGGCCACCGACGCCGACCGGCCGGTTGTCGCCGATGGGGCTATATCCCAGGGCGTGCACATCAGCGCCATGGCTCGAAACGAAGTGGATATGCCCACGCTGCGGCGCAGTCTGGTGGTCACGGCATCCAGGCAGATGGACCGAGAACTTGATCCGCCCCTGCGCGACCCCATTCCCGACGAGCTCATTCACTGTGAGCTGACCGAGCTGGTGGCCGGCACGGCTCAGGGCCGGTCGTCTGAGCGGCAGATCACGGTTTTCCTGGGCGGTGGTGGACCGCTGGCCACGTGGGACGTGGCCGCCGCGCAAGCATTCTACGAAGCCGGCAAGAAGCTGCGCCTGGGCACTACCGTCGAGATTGCCGAATGAGGCAGACTTCGGCATCAAGGGAGGAAGTATGAACAGCTATCGCCATTCAATCGGCCTAAGGCGGTGCCTTATGCCAGGCCTGGCGCTGTGTGCCGCCGGCATGCTGCTGTTGGCCGCCTGCGGAGGTGGTGCGGCCAATTCGGCCGCATTGTCTGCGGCAAGCTCAGCCCGTGCGGCCAATTCAGCCGCAGCGCCGGCCAATGCCGCCGGCAGCAGATCGGGCCAGCTTCAAGGTCTTATAGATAGTGCGGCTAGGGAAGGCAAGCTGGAGCTGGTCATGTCCGAGGACACCATTGGCGGCAGCGAGACCGCCAAGCTGTGGGCCGACGGTTTCAACAAGCTCTACGGCCTGAAGCTCCAGGTGCAATTCACGCCCGGGCCGGCCATGCCGGAGATGGCCGGCAAGATCGTGCAGGAGTACCAGGCGAACAGAACCGCCTCGACAGACGTCTTCCTCGGCGCGGAGACGCACATTATCTCGCTCATGAAAGCTCAAGCGCTCATGCCCGCCGATTGGCCGTCCTGGGCGTTTAACATCCAGAATCCCAGGTTAGTCGTGCCTGGCAATATCGCAGTCGAAGTCAGCTCCAACACCCCGGGCATCACCTACAACGCCAACAAGGTGGCCGGCGCCGCCGTGCCCAAGACCATGCAGGACTTGTTGAAACCGGAATACAAAGGCCGAATCGCCTCAACGCCCTACGCGGCCATCTTCGACGATCTGTCCACGCCCGAGCTATGGGGTGAGCAGCGCACGCTCGATTATCTCAAGAAGTTCGCTGAGCAGATCACCGGGCTCATACGTTCGGGCGAGGTGCAACGCGTGGCCACCGGCGAATTCGACCTGTTCGCGCTCAATACCGACGGCGCGGCGGCGCTTAAGGGGCAGGCCCAGGGCGTCCCGCTGGCCCACGTCGTACCCAACGATGCCGCCTTCATTCAATACCGCTACATGGGCGTGCCCAAGAACGCGGCGCATCCCAACGCGGCACAGCTATTCGCGAACTACATTCTCAGCCGTGAAGCTCAGGACATCCTGTACCAGCGCGCCTTCACCGACCATTACCTGCTGCCCGGCTCCAAGAGCGCGCCAGCCGTCCAGAAGCTGCAGGCCAGCGGCGTGGCCTTTCATGATCTGGACGTGCAGTTCATCCAGCGCAATGACCCGCAGAAGCTCGACGCTTTCCTCAAGCAGGCAGTCGACATCCTGCAGAACAAGCGCTGAGCGTCAGCTGAGGTAGCCCTTTCCCGATAGTAGCGCTCCGCGCCTGTGACGGCCGGCGTTCGGCCCGGGCTGGCGCAGCCCAGCAGCAGGCCGGCGGCGAGCAGCCCGCCGCCACTGAGCACGCGCCGGCCGGCGACGGGTCTAGTCCACATACCAGTAGTGATCGATGGGAAAGCTGCCCAACCGCTGGTCACCTTGCCGCGACGGGCTGCTGCCACGCCGTCCGCCAATCCTCCGACTGAGGGATTACCTCCGAGAGCACCACCAAATCCGGAAAGCGGTTTTCCGCAGGCGCTCGAATGACGTGTGGAGGCTCCTTGCCCGCCTGCAGCTCGCGGATGACGCGCAGCAGCAGCCGGCGGGAGGCGGTAATGGCCTTGTCTGTGTAGCCGAGGTGCTCCTGGCTGCGGTCTTGGATCCGCCCCTGGCTATTCGTGGCCCAGATGTCGTGGATGGGGAAGAGGGTGCCAAGCCCACTGAACCACTCGTCGCGCATTGAGTCCCGATCCTGGAGATAATGATTACTCTGGTTCCGGATGGGCCGGAAATCTGGGCCAACCTCAGCCGCGTAGCGGCGACAGAAGTCCTCGCGATCAAGGGGGCCGCTGCGGCGATAGGTGATCATCCACTTCCAGTGATGGGTGTCATCGATGGGTACCTGCCAGTTGATGTTGTAGCCGTCGCGGCCCATCTCACCCGGTATGAAGCAAATGCTCGGAAAGACGAAATTGAGGATCTTGACCCACTGTTTACCGCCTTCAGATGCGAGATTCTCCCGGACGGCGAACAGCCTCAGCCCGAAACTCGTCTCCTCGACCTCAATAGTCGGGCAGAGATCCTCGCGGTAGAGCGTAAGGTTGGAAGCGCTCGTGCCGCCGGTGCCGGTTGTGAACTCTTCGTGCGGATCGTCGCTCTGGCGCAGCTTGCGGTGCAGGAACGATTGATGTGCCGGGTCGATGTTCCCTTCGGTTCCCTGGAGATAGTTGCAGTCCTGAAGGAACTTGCGAACAAACAGACGGTCTTCGGCGGCTTGCAACGCCTCATAGTTAGGGAACAACGGTGGCTCGCCGGGACCCATGTACGCAAAGATGATCCCGGCGACGTCATGGCAAGGGTAGGCGCGCTGGCTAACCTTCCCGTAGAACTCGCTGCCGGACGGCTCGCCGGGCTGCTCCAGGCAGTTTCCCGCCACGTCATACAGCCAACCGTGGTAGAGGCAGCGCAGACCACCATCTTCGATCCGGCCATAGCTCAGGTCGGCGCCGCGGTGGGCGCAATGCAGGCCCAGCAGGCCTGGCCGTCCGCGCTGATCGCGGAACAGCACCAGGTCCTCGCCGAGCAGGCGGACGGGCAGCGGCGCTCCGCCAGGCGGCACCTCTCTCGAAAGAGCGGCCGGCTGCCAGTAGCGGCGCAGCAGCTCGCCGGCCGGCGTGCCAGGGCCGGTCTGGGTTAAGAGCTCGTTCTCCGCCTTCGTCAGCACGCTGACCTCCTTACTAAGCCTGCTTGGTTTCTTGCGAAACCAACCGATCAGCCTGCGGTGAACAGCTCGACAGTTGGCCGGGAGCCAATGGCTTTGCCGCCGTTATTGGTGACCAGTACGTTGCAGCCGGAGTCGATGCCAACCTCGCGATCCATGTGGCCCACCCAGGGATGGACCACGAACACGTTCCCCTCCTGAAGCTCGTGAGCCGGGTACGGCTGGGGCAACGAACCGCCGACCGGCTTCTCCTGTTGTGACAGGCCGATCGAGTGGGTGAGCGGCTCCTTTGCCCACTCATAGCCGGCTTTCTCTATGACCGCGAGGCTCGTTCTGCACACATCGCCCAGATTTGCTCCGGGGCGTGCGCGTTCCTTGAAGGTTTCGAACGCTTCCTGGCAGGCCTGGAACATGCTGCTGACCTCGGCGCTTGGCGGGCCTACCGTCACGCAGATGTGCGGCTGCACGAAATAGCCAGAGTAGCGAGCATTCATGTGGGCCACGATGATGTCGCCCTCGGCCAACGGCCGTTGCGAAGGGCGCCTCACGGGGTGGAATGGCCTGGGACTCGCCTCGCAGGAAATCATCGATGCCGGCTCACAACCGCCCGCCAGCAACGTCTGGATCATGTCGGCGTGCAGGCGGTTCTCAGGCACGCCAGCATGCGCCTCCCGGAGCAGCCGGTCAACAGCCTGATCGGCGACCTCGGCAGCGTGCTCCATCATGGCGATTTCCTCGGCGCTCTTGACCAGCCGCAGGTCGTCGACGATCGCCGTGACATCCCGGTGCTCGTGTTCGGTGAGGGCGCCCATCAACTCCTGGTTGCGCGCCGCTCCGGCCGCTCGAAGGTCCACCAGCCCAATGGTCTTTGGACGCAGCGTGCCCAGAGCATTGCTGAGCGCCGCGGCGTAGCTCTCCGCCGGAAGCACCTGCTGCACCCAGGACTGGGAGCGCCGCGCCCAGTGCCGCCAGCGCTCGGGCGTGAGGAACATGACATCGCCATCGAGGGGAAACACCCCGACGCCTTCAATATCTATGTGGGTCAGGTATTGGGCGCCCGTGCCGCCACCGGAGCCATATGCAACCAGGCAGTCCAGCCCATCGGATTCCATTCGGGTGCGGACGCGCTGCCAGCGCCGGTCCCGTTCCGCCAGAGAAAGCATTTGGATGTCGTATGTGGGCATCGTGGCTGCAGCCATCTGAATCCTCCCTCCGGCCCGGAGGCCGTGTGTAGCCCGTAGTATATGCTTGCGTCGTTTCGGGCCGGGTGCAGCATCCGACAGTGAGCAAGGAGATGACAGGATGATCATCGACTGTGACAGCCATATCGTCTTCCGCAATCTGAGGAAGCGTTTGCCTAGTGATTTGGCTGCCCTCGGGCCGATCCTCCGGTTCGACGAGCACGGCCTGCTCGCCGGCCGAGACTTTCCGGGCGAACCACCCGACATTACCGGCACCACCCCTGGATTGGGCAGGGGATCAGGCACCGAACACCTAGGCTTGGTGGACGTCGAAGCCAGGTTGAGGGACTTTGAACGCCTGGCTATCGACCAGCAAGTCATCTTGCCACAATTCCGCTCCGACCTTGCCTGGTCCTACCTCATCGAGCCGAAGCTGGCGGTCGCAATGGCCCGAGCCTACAACCGGCGCCTGCTGGAGGCGATCAGGAAGCACCCCGACAGGTTCCTAGGGGTGGCGCTCGTTGCCCTGCAGGATGTGAACGCTTCGATCGACGAAATCGTCTGGGCGCGCGAGAATGGGCTGAGCGCGGTTGCGCTCGACTACACTTTCCCCGTCGAAGCTCACCCATATGGCGAGACGCTGGGCGAGCACCGAGAGCTGTGGCCGTTCTTCGCCAAAGCCGCGGAGTTGAACATGCCCATCTATCTCCATGCCACGCAGCACGGGCACCGGGCTCTCAACCTCATCCGCTTCCAGCGAATCGGCCTCGACTTCTTTGCGCCACACGACGCTCACATGAACCTCGTCTCGCTCATCACCAGCGGCTTGCTGGACGACTTTCCTACACTCCGCTTCATCCATACTGAGTCCGGCACGGGATTCATCAAGCCGCTGGTCGAGGCGCTGGATCGGCAGTTCCGGGATCCGCGCACCAACTACGACGAGGAGACCACCGGCGCGCCCCGTTCGCGTCGCAAGCTGCCGGCGTCCGCACGGCGTCTGGTGCCGGCGGAGGAGATGGAGGAACAGAACAAGCGCCCGCCCAGCCACTATTTCCGGACAAACTTCTACTTCACCATCGAGACCGAAGAACCGGAGCTCGAGGAAGCGGTCCGCTTCCTCGGCCGAGATCGTTTCCTGTTCGCCACGGATTACCCGCACAATGACCCCGGCGGGTCAATGAAGTGGAAGGACGGCCAACTCCTGCAGGCGAACGCACACCTCAGCGCCGAGGAGAAGCACAGCATCTTCTGCGGCAACGCGATGAAGCTGTTCAAGCTTTCCCAGACCGCGCCACAGGTTGCTGCCGCTACGGCTTGATGTCAGCCCTCAAAGTCACCCTGGCCGTCGCGCACTATGACCGGCACATGCCGTTCGTGGACAGGACGGTGGGCCTCGAGGGGGCGGAGTTGGTTGTGAAAGAGGTTGGCCAATCGATCCCTGGCCGAGATGGTGATGATCGGCATGGCCGCATGCTCAACGACGCGGAATTCGAGGCGGCGG
Source organism: Chloroflexota bacterium (assembly GCA_035299885.1). Classification (GTDB taxonomy): domain Bacteria; phylum Chloroflexota; class JAJPGV01; order JAJPGV01; family JAJPGV01; genus DATGVV01. Next base: position 9,908 of record DATGVV010000567.1, read on the forward strand.
AGGTGTCCTTGTCCTCGTACTTGATGGCCAAGGAACGCGGCGCGCCCTTCACAGCTATCCCGGTGGTGCCGCGCAGGCTATTCTGCCAGTCGCTGTTCTTCGTGCGCAGCGATTCGGCGCTGCGTGGCCCACGGGACTTGGAAGGAAAGCGCGTCGGCATCAACACCTACCAGACGACACTCTCGGTCCTGGCCAAGGGCGACCTGGAGCACGAGTATGGGGTTCCGTGGGAAAGCATCACCTGGGTCATCAACGCTGCGGAGACGCTGGCCTTCGAACCTCCGGCGGGCGTCCGTCTGGAACGAGCCCCAGCCGGACGCAAGATCGACCAGATGCTCCTGGCGGGCGAGATTGACGCCGCGGTGATGCCGCATCCGCCGAGCTCCTTGATAGCCAACCGCGACCGTGTGCGGCGGCTCTTCCAGGACGCTCGCCAGGCTGAGGAGGATTACTATCGAAAGAACGGCTACTGGCCGGTGATGCACCTGGTGGCCATCCGCCAGGACATCACTCAGCAGCACCCCTGGCTGCCGCGCGCGCTGTTCGAGGCCTTCGAGCAAGCAAAGCGCAAAGCGCTGTGGCACTGGGAGGACCCCAACTGGTCCACGCTGGCCTGGGGCCGCCATTACCTGGAAGAGGAGGCGGTCCGCATGGGCGGCGACCCGTGGCCCAACGGCGTCGCCCGCAATCGCGCCAACCTGGAGCGCTTCATGGTGTACTCCCAGGAGCAAGGCCTCACCAAGCGGTCGCTTTCCATGGACGAACTGTTCGATGAATCGGTGCTGGACACGTGAGCCCGGCTGATAGCCTGTTCGAGCGCATTCTCGCCCGGCGCGACGCGGGACGGGCCCGACGCGCCCAAGCATTGCCCATCGTTAAGGGCGCAGAAACCATCAAAGAGCTCACCCCGCTTGGCTTGCTCGAGTGGTACCTTCATCCCGATATCCCTGGCCAGCTCATCCGATCCATCTTGAGCTACGTGCTCGAGATTCCCCCTGGCAGCCGCAGTGGCCGGCTGCAACACCAAGGCGGCATCGTGCACATGGTCCTCCAGGGCGAGGGTTGGACGCTTTTGGATGGCACCCGGCATGACTGGCGAGAGCGCTCGTGTATCGCCCTACCTGCCAGACCAAACGGCATCATTTACCAGCACTTCAACGCCTCCGACACCATCGCCGCACGGCTGCTGGTGGCGCTGCCTAATGTGCTCGAACCGCTCGACGTGGACATGGGCGCTGGCTTCGAAGTGCTGGAGCCGGCGCCCGAATACCGCCAGCTAAAGGCCAAAGCGACCGCTAATGGCTGAGCGAGTCCGAACGCGGGAGGCCGAGCCTCAGGCGCAGCAGGCGGACACGTACGAGGCGAGCATGCGGCAAGCCCGCGAGCGCGAAGAGCGGGCCGCCGCTGGGCGCGTCGTCATTCACGCGAGCGACGTCCCGCTGCGGCACTATCGCCAAGGCCTCGCGGCCTACTACTTGCATCCGACTCGAACCGAGAACGCGGTCACCGATTGGAAAATCATCTGGCACGAGATCCGCACCCACTCCGGCCGGCATGTGCACCAAGGCGGGCTGGCCATCTATGTCGTTGCCGGCAAAGGCTACACGCTCGTGGACGGGAAACGAGTGGACTGGGAAGCTGGCGACATGATTGTGCTGCCGATCAAGCCTGGCGGCGTGGAGCATCAGCATTTCAATTTGAATGACGGCGAGCCGGCCATCTGGGTCGCGTTGATCTATCACCCCTGGATGGAGATAGCCGCCAACGTTCTGGAACAGAAGGAAGCGTCGCCGACCTACGAGGCGGTATCTGGGTGAAGAGTCCCCGATGGCAAGCTGGCTCGCGGAAGATGGCTGGGGCGCTACCCTCCATGGCGGCCATGGTCTGGCTCCTAGCGGCGTGCGGCGGCGGCCTGCCGCCGAGTCCCGCCACGGCTTCGGCCAGCCCGTCGGTGCCGCTCAGCAGCTCCGGGGCGAGCTGGGATCAGGTGGTCCAGGCAGCCAGGGGCGAGGGCCAGGTAGTGGTCCTAGGGCCGCCCGGGAGCGATGTCAAGGAGGGACTGACGGCCGCCTTCGAGCGCGCCTATCCTGGCGTGCGGGTCGAGTACAGTGGAATGACAGGAAGCCAGCTGACACCGAAGCTGCTGAACGAGCGGCAGGCGGCGCAGTACCGCTCGGATGTGTACATCAGCGGCACTACTACAGTCATTGAGGACCTCATACCAGTCCAGGCGGTTCAGCCCATCAAGCCCTTCCTGGTCGGTCCTGATGACTCTGACCCCGGCAAGTGGCTGGGCGGAAAGTTCGATTTCGCGGACGCGAGCGGCGAGCACAACCTTGTGTTCACGGCTTTGGTCAAGGCGCCGTTCGCATACAATCCCGGCCTGCTGACGGCCGAGGAAATCAAAACCTACAAGGCCCTGCTCGACCCCAAATGGAAGGGCAAGCTGGCTATGCGCGATCCTCGCGCCGCCGGGCCCGGGCTGGCGACGGTCACCTTCTTCTATGTCGCGCCTGGCCTGGGCAAGGATTTCGTCAGCCAGCTGCTTTCGAGCGGGCTTGTCCTTTCCAATGACGATCGGCAGCTCATGGATTGGGTCGCGAGAGGACAGTACGCAGTTGCCATCGCGCCGGAGGAAACTACCGCTACCGAGATGAAGAAGAAAGGCATCACCACACTCGAGCTATTCGACCCGGCGCGCATCCAGGAAGGCGCTTATCTGACAGCCGGTTTCGGCAGCCTAGCGGTGATCGACCGCGCGCCACATCCCAACGCGGCCAAGCTCTATCTCAATTTCCTGCTGTCGCGCGAAGGGCAACTGGAATGGAGTAAGGCGTCGGGCTACTTCAGCCGGCGTCTGGACGTTGGGTCCGATTACGTGCTCAACAAGGCGTCGATCCCCAAGGAAGGGGCCACCTATTTGGAGACGTACAAGGAGCAGTACGTGCGCACCAAAGCTGAGGTCGATTCGTTCTTACGCTCGATCTTGCTCAAGTAAGAAGATCGCCCCGAGTTCAAGACCCTGTGTGCCCATCATCAGCCCGCCGACGAGCCCAGTGCTGACGGACGGCGAACCCCGGTACCGCCGTCACTGTTCAAGATCGCGCCGGTCATAGCGCGCGAGCGGTCGGAGGCCAGCAGCACGTAGCAGCCGGTGTGGTCTTCGGGATGGATGGCAATCCGCAACGTCGTGCGCTGCTTCGCCTGATCCTCGATATCCGGGCGGTCGAACATGCTCTCACGGGCCGGCAGGACCGACGCCGACCTGAGATCGGTAATGGTCATGCCCGGCGCCACACCGTTGACACGCACATCCGGCGCCAGCTCGTAGGCTAGCTGCCGGATGAGGCCGACCACGGCGTGCTTGGACGCCGTGTAGATGGGGCCGCCACCGCCGGGATAGAAGCCGGCGCTGGATGCAGTGAAGATGACGTTGCCGCGAGACTTGAGCAGCTCCGGCAGGCTGGCCATGACGCCATAGAGGTAGCCCTTGACGTTCACCGCGAAGACCTCCTCGAACAGCGCGTCCACAGGCCGCTCGGCGAGCTCGCGCACGGGCGTGAAGCCGTCGAACACGCCCGCATTGCCCACAAACACATCGAGCCTGCCAAAGTGCTCGGCAGCCGCGGCCACAGCGCGGCGGTTGTCGTCCAGCAGACGCACGTCGCCGCGCACGGCGATCAGCGACTCGCCCGCCTTCGAGCTCAGCTGCTCCAACCGCTCTGCCGACAGATCGCATGCAACGACGCGAGCACCCTCGGCTAGATAGGCCGCCACAATCGCCCGCCCGATGCCCGAGCCTGCTCCTGTGACCAGTGCGACCTTGCCTTCAAGCCAGCCAGCCATATCCCCTCCTGAGCTGCCGGGGGATTATAAGCCGAGCATGGTAGCCTGGAGGACCAGCCAGCCATGAGCCGCCAATCCGTGTGGTCACCGTCTCCAGCGCCCGACGGACAGCTCGATGCGGCCGACATTCGTTCGGGCCTCGAACGAGGCGAGCTGCCGGCGTGGGTCTTCTCGGATTTGACACTGTACCGGGCCGAAATGGACCGCGTCTTTCCCGCGAGCTGGTGCTACCTCGGCCACGAGTCGGAGATCCCTCGGCCGGGCGATTTCGTCACCCGCTCGCTGGGCGATGACTCCGTCATCATTACCCGCGACACGGCGGGTGCCCTCCACTGCCTCCTCAACACCTGCCGGCACCGCGGCATGCAAGTCTGCCGGGTGGACCGAGGCAACGCCAGCCGCTTCACTTGCCCCTACCATGGCTGGACTTACTCGAGCACGGGCGAGCTGACAGGCGTCCCGGCGGAACGGGCCGCCTATGATGGGCTGGATACGTCGCAGTGGGGCCTACATCCTGTCGCCCAGCTGGATACCTACCGCGGGCTGATCTTTGCCACCTGGTCCGCGGACGCGCCGCCGCTGGAGACGTATTTAGGTGCGATGGCCTGGTACTTGGATCTCCTGTTCAACCGTAGTGAGGGTGGACTAGAAGTGATTGGGCCAGCTCAGCGCTGGATCGTCGACGCGAACTGGAAGATCGCGGCCGACAATTTCATCGGCGACGGCTACCACATCCTGACTACCCACGGCTTCGCCTTCGCTGCCGGCCTGTCGGCCGCACGCTTGCCGGGAGCGCCTGTACGAGATCGGCCACCCATCCGCCACTACCACGTCTATGCGGGCAACGGCCACGGCGTCCAGTTGGTGGGTGGCGCTCCTCCGAGCGCCCAGCGCACCTACCTGGGCCTTCCACAAGAGCTGTGGCCGCAGCTCGAAGCCAATCTCAGCCAGGGACAGCGCGAGGCCATTGAATATGCCACGACGGTGCATGGCACCGTTTTCCCGAACCTGTCACTGCTGAATGCGGTAACACCCACACCGGACGGCAGCCCAATCGGCTACATCACGCTGCGACAGTGGCAGCCTAAGGGACCGGACAAGATGGAGCTGTGGTCCTGGTTCCTGGTAGAGCGCTCCGCCCCGGAATGGTATCGCCAGGCGTCCTACGAGACCTACGTCTTGAAGTTCGGGGCGGGCGGCACCTTCGAACAGGATGACACTGAAATCTGGACGCGCATCACCCAAGGGGCGAAGGGCACCAGAGGCAGGCGCAACCGGCTGGCCTATCTCATGGGCCTGGATGGGCTTGAGCAGGATCATAGTTGGCCGGGCCCTGGCGAAGCCTACTCCGTGCCCTTCTGTGAGCTGAACCAGCGGCGCTTCTTCGGCCGCTGGCTGGAGCTGCTCGCTGGAGAGGAAACCAGGGCGGCTGGCCGCTAGCCCACTTCCTTGGCGATGGCGATGGCCCGCCGGATGGACCCCAGGTTCTGTTCCTTTTCGACGGCCAGATTGTAGCTGCCGGGCAGCGGCACCGTATCTGCCGGACCTTCCACGTCCAAACGCCGGCTGTTGTCGCCGGTGATCCTTGTCCAGAGCGTTTGGCCCTCGGCGCTCAGCAGCCAGTTGATGAATACTTTGGCTGCGTTCGGGTGCGGCGCCTGTTTCATGAGCGCCACGTTGCCGTTGCCGGTGGTGTATTGGGCTCCCAGCGGGTTATCGGGGGCCAGGGGCTTAACGTTCTTACCTAAGCCTTCCCGTTGCAACAGCTCGAGCTCCGATTTGCCCAGGCCCATGCCAATGGGATAACGGCCCCTCACCACGAATTCCGCCTGCTGCCTCCGATCGGACACGACAGTCATGTTTTGCTGGAGCAGCTTGCGGACGAAATCTTCCCCCTTGGCCAGGAGCAGATGGGCCAGGCCGGCGTTGGCGGCGCTGGGAGCAGCCAGGTCGGTGGCCACCATCTTGCCCTTCCAGGCGGGTTCGATGAGCTGCTCAACGCTGAGTAATTGACTTTCGGGCACCAAATCCCGGTTCACGTAGAACAGGAACAGCTTCCGCCCGACGTAGCCCCAAATAGTCGCCATGGCACTGTCGTTCCAGCCAGCCTCGAACCCGTCACGCCATTTGGCATTGTCCAGCACCTCAGGCAAGATCAGCGCTGAGCGCAGTTGGTCGAACCCTCCCGCATCGCGCAGCTGGTGTACGGTGGGTG
>DATGVV010000568.1:0-3510 GCA_035299885.1 Chloroflexota bacterium
TCCACGGCACTTACATCGAGCCGCTTCCGTCGTAAACTCCTAAGAAGCTGGCGGCATGTGACAGCCGCCGGGGCTTCGGCAGGCCAACTTGCCGGCAACAAACATGGAAGCTGCAGATGAAATGGCGGTCTCTTCTCGCGCCCGACGGTTGATGAGGCGCCACGTCATGGCCCTGCTGTGTCTGGCTCACCAGCCCGTATCCAATGAGGCTGAGTTGAGCCGGCTGACCAGCATTGGACCGGACGTCTGCCGCGGTCTGCTGGTCGATGTCGTCACCGCCGGCTTCGCTAGGGTGCGAGCCACCGAACGGGGTCTGGCTTACGAGCTCGCAACGAACCTGCCTTTGCCATCGATGGATGAGCTGTTGGCGCTCCACAGGTGAGCGCGCGTGAGCTCACCCTCGAACACTTGAAGCACGTATTTCGCGCCTACCCTGACTTGCTTCTGGCCTTCGGCCGCCTTATCCAGCGCCGGCAGCATCCAACCCAACATTAGCCAGCTAGGCGACAAGAGCCTCTTTTTTTGACGCGGACGCTTTCTTCGCGTAACCTTGGGTCGACGTCCGCACGATGGCGTGCGGCCGAGGGGCATCCCGAACCGGCGGCAGACCATTAGGCGCCATGAGTGCGCCGGCGAGCCGCCAGCCGCGATCGAGCGGTTATTAATGGCCCACAAGGCCAGTGTCGGGAGACGCTCAAAGCGATGCTTTGGGTATCTCCAAGGAGGACCCATGGCTGTTGCCAAACTGGACGAGCTAGTCCAGCACCCCCAGGGGCGGCGCGCCGAGCCGGCGCGCATGAGCGGTGCCCACATCATCTGCGAATCCCTGGTCCGCGAGGGCGTCGACCTCGTCTTTGGTCTGCCCGGCGGAGCCATCCTGCCGCTGTATCACGTGCTGCCCGAGTACCCCCAGATCCGGCACGTCCTGGTGCGGCACGAGCAGGGCGCCGCACACGCCGCCGACGGCTACGCCCGCGTAACCGGGCGGCCCGGCGTGTGCATCGCCACCTCGGGCCCGGGCGCGACCAACCTGGTGACCGGCATCGCCACGGCCATGCTGGACAGCGTGCCGCTGGTAGCCATCACCGGTAACGTGGCTACGCACATGATCGGCAAGGACGCTTTCCAGGAGACCGACATCACCGGCGTGACTCTGCCCATCACCAAGCACAACTGGCTGGTGATGCGGGCCGAGGACATCGCGCCCACTATCAAAGAAGCCTTCTACGTGGCCACCACCGGCCGGCCGGGCCCGGTGCTGATTGACTTTCCCAAGGACGTCCAGCAGCAGCTGGCCACGTTCGAGTACCCGCGCGTGCCGCAGCTGCGCGGCTACCGGCCGACGCTGTTCGGCAACATCCGTCAGATCCGGCAAGCGGTCAAAGCCATCCAAGAGGCGAAGCAGCCGGTCATCCTGGCCGGCCACGGCGTCGCCATCTCCGAAGCCTACGAGGAGCTCAAGGAGCTGGCCGAGATCGGCGAGCTGCCGGTGATGCAGACGCTGCTGGGCCTGTCGACGCTGCCTTACTCGCACCCGCTGTGCTTCGGCTTCTTCGGCATGCACGGCTCGGTCTACGCCAATAAGGCTGTGAACCAGGCCGACCTGGTGATCGGCATCGGCATGCGCTTCGACGACCGCGCCTGCGGCAAGTTCTCAGCCTTCGCCCCTCGGGCCAAGGTCATCCACATCGACATCGACCCGGCCGAGATCGGCAAGAACGTCCGCTGCGACATCCCCATCGTGGGCGACGTCAAGAACGTGCTGATGGTCATGAACAAGGAGCTCAAGGCCCAGGGAGGCGCCAACCACCGCGAGTGGGTGGACACCATCTGGCAGTCGCGCAAGGATCGGCCCGGCATCAAGGTGCGGCATAGCGAGAAGCTGCTGCCACAGTTCGTGATCAACAAGCTGTCAGAGGTGACGAAGGGCCAGTCGATCATCGTCTGCGACGTGGGCCAGCACCAGATGTGGGCCGCTCAGCACTACACCTACGAGACCCACAACAGCCACATCTCGTCGGGCGGCCTGGGCACCATGGGCTACGGCCTGCCGGCGGCCCTGGGTGTGAAGATGGGCAACCCCGAGAAGTCAGTCTGGGCCGTGGTCGGTGACGGCGGCTTCCAGATGACCCTGCAGGAGCTGGCCACGGCCGTCCAAGAGAACATCGACGTCAAGGTGGCGGTCATCAATAACGGCTTCCTGGGCATGGTGCGCCAGTGGCAGGAGCTGTTCCACGACAACCGCTACTCGTCCGTGGCCATGTCCAATCCCGATTTCGTGAAGCTGGCCGAGGCCTACGCTGTGAAGGGCCTGCGCTGCATCCATAAGGCCGACGTGGAAAAGACGATTCGCGAGGCCATGGAGCATAAGGGCCCGGTGGTGGTCGACTTCGTGGTTGAGGCCGAAGAGAACGTCTATCCCATCATTCCCGCCGGCACCACGGCGGCCGACCTCATCGAGGAGCCGGACCTGCTGGAGCAGGTCGAAGAATCGCATATCGATCGGCTCGAGGGCGAATCACCGGCACTGGCCGAGTCGACCATCACCCGTCGCAACGGCAGAGGGCAGGGTGAGGGTTCCAATGGCCGTTAGCACCAACGGGCATCAGAAGCACACGGTCGTCGCCCTGCTGGAGGACGAGCCCGGCGCGCTGAACCGCGTGGTCAGCCTGTTCCGTGCTCGCGGCTTCAACATCTCCAGCATGACCGTGGGGCCGACCGAGACGCCCCACCTGTCGCGGCTGACGTTGGTGGTCGAGGCCGATGAGAGCGTCCTGGAGCAAATCACCAAGCAGCTCTACAAGGTGGTCGAGGTCCTCAAAGTATCCGACCTGAGCGAGGACAAGGTCGTTGCCCGCGAGCTGGCGCTAGTGAAGGTTTCGGCCACCGCCCAGAATCGCGCCGAGATCATGCAGATCGCCGACATCTACCGGGCCAAGATCGTCGACGTGGCCCTGGATTCGGTGATTGTCGAGTGCACCGGCGAGGAGGACAAGATCGATTCGCTGATCTCGCTCCTGCGCCGTTTCGGTATCAAAGAGATTTCCCGCACCGGCCGCGTGGCCATGCTGCGCGGGGCAGCCGGCGCCACCCGCGCGCCGGACGAAGATTAGAAAGCTCCCTCTCCCTCTGGGAGAGGGCAGGGGAGAGGGTTAATGCCCGTTCGCGTTTTCTACGACAAAGACGCCGATCTGAACCTCCTCAAGGGGAAGAAGATCGCCATCCTGGGCTACGGCTCACAGGGCCATGCCCACGCGCTGAACCTCAAGGACAGCGGCCTGGACGTCGGCGTCGGACTGTATCCCGGCTCAAAGAGCTGGAAGGTGGCCGAAGAGGACGGGCTGCGGGTGCTTCGCACGGACGAGGCGGCCGAATGGGCCGACACCATCATGATGCTCCTGCCCGACCACTTGCAGGCCAGCGTCTACAAGCAGGACGTCGAGCGCCACCTCAAGCCCGGCAAAACGTACATGGTAGCCCACGGCTTCACCATCCACTTCAACCAGGTCA
>DATGVV010000569.1:0-4082 GCA_035299885.1 Chloroflexota bacterium
GCTCAGCTGAGCCGGTGATGACGCGCAGATACTCGGAGAGGGCCGCCAAGGCCCGCGCGGTCAGCGCGTCAAGCAGATCGTTCTGGCCGGGTTGCTCGGGAATGACCTCCACCTGGCCCTGCAGATAGGGCTGATCGGTGAACGTTTGGAGGATGCGGAAGCGCTGCTCGCCTACGCTGGCGATGTACAGCCGGCCGTCGTCGGCGCGCTGGACGCGGGTAATTCGGGCCGTGGTCCCCACATTAAAGAATTCGGCGCTCGGGCCAACTTCTTGACCGCGAGTAATGAGGACCACCCCGAATGGGATCTTCTCGGACACGCAGCGGCGGATCATCAGCCGGTAGCGCGGCTCGAAAATGTGCAGCGGAAGCATCATGCCGGGAAACAGCACCTCGCTCAACGGGAACAGCGGGAGCATGTCCGGCATGGGCGGATTATAGGGTGATTAAAGGCGCATCCCTCGATGTTGAAGCAGTGGTAGGATGCATGGTAGGATTGACTGATGGCTATGGAAAAGGTCTCAGTGACGCTTCCGGCGGAGCTCGTCGAGGAGGCCAAGGCTAGAGCCGGCGAGGGAGGGCTTTCACGCTTCCTAGCTGAAAGTCTTGAGCAGCGAATCCGTGGTCTCAAGCTACTGGAAGCTGTGGAGCAGTTTGAAGCTCAGTATGGTGCCGTTGACCCGGAGACGGTCGAGCAAGCCAAGCAATGGCTGCCGTAGTGTTGGATGCAGGCGCAGTAATTGGCTTCGTTGGCGGCGATAAGCGAATCGCAGCTCTTATCAAGGCCGCGGCCGTGTCCGGCATGAATGTAGTGCTGCCTCCGATCGTCGTTACTCAGACGATCCGGGGTGGTGGGCGCGACACCCGCATCCATCAATTGCTGCACCAGGGCTGCCGTGTCCCAGCAACGGACATCCGGGTAGCCAGGCGCGCGGGTGAACTCCTAGGCGCGACTGGCAAGGCGGACGCCGCGGACGCACAGGTTGCCGCCCACTGTCTCGATGCACTCCCAGTTACGCTGGTCACCAGCGACCCTGAAGACATGACGGAGTTGTTAACAGGCCACTCCGGGATTCGAATCCTCAGCGTCTAATCTCAGGCATCCATCAGCTCGCCCAGAAGCCCCAAAGCACTTCGCCAAATCACGATTAGACGACCAACGAGTTATGGCCCACGCCTTCGGGCTTCGCGGGAGAGACCACCGATCAACCAGGAGAGCTCCGTCAGCCGCTTGACATGAAGCGACTCTGAGCGTACGGTCGGCGCAAACCGTTGGGAGGCAAATGTCCCCTATGCGAAGTCGATTATCGGTACGCGCTCTATTCACTGCGGCCTTCGCTGTCACCCTGTCCGCGTGTGGAGGCGCACCCCCGGCGGCGCCTGCCAGTCCCAGCTTAGCCGCTGCGTCATCGAGCGGTACGTCTAGCGCAAGTGCGCCGGCCACCACAGGTTCCGCTGCTACTAAGCCGGCTCCGAGCAGTGCCAGTGCCAAGCCTGCCCTCGGCGCCTCAGGTGCGGCAGCTCCGGCCGGTGGCCCGATCAAAATCGGCTTGGTCGAGCCGCTCACTGGCAGCCTCGCCCAGGTCGCCAAAGACAACCAAGATGGCTTCAACCTGTATCTCGAGTCCATCAACAACATCATCGTCGGCCGGCAGATTCAAGTGATCACGGCCGATGACAACAATCAGGCTGACGTCGCCCTGACCAAAGCCAAAGCGCTGGTAGAGAGCGACAAGGTCAATGTGCTGATGGGCATCCAGGCCACGCCGGTGTGCTACGCCATCGCGGGCTACGTGAAGGACGCCCAGATCCCGACCATCGTCACCGGCAACTGTGGCGCCGAGAACGCTACCTCGGATCCCAAGTACAAGAGCCCCTACTTCGTGCGCTTCACCCAGAACACCAGCGGCCTGTTCGGCCCGGCCGGCGATTGGGCGGCCAAACAGAGCTTCAAGAAGGCTGACATCCTGACCTCCGATTACGGCGGCGGCCTAGAAGTGAACGACGTAACGGCCACCACCTTCGTCCTTAATGGCGGGTCCATCGTCCAGGAACTGCATCCGCCCTTAGGGACGAATGACTTCGGCCCCTACCTGGCCAAATTGGACCAGACCGCCGACGCCCTGTTCTTCTTCGCGCCGGGCACGGACGCCTTGCGGTTTGGCGAGCAGTTTGGGAACTACGTCACGAACAAGAAGCTGCAGATCATCGATAACGGCAGCACCCTGACCCACGGGGCGGTCCTGGCGCAGCTTAAAGAGAAGTTGCTTGGGGTCGTATCTGCCGGCATCTACAGCGACGCCCTAGACACGCCAGCGAGTCGGGCATTGCAGCAGGCGTTCAAGGCCAAGTACCCTGGACGGCAGATCTCCTACGACGTCGCCCAGGGCTATTCCGGAGCGCAGGTGCTGGAAGCGGCTCTCAAGAAGGTGAACGGCAACGTCGAGGACAAGCAGGGCTTCCTGAATTCGCTGTACTCGGTCAACACAGAGACGGTCAAGGGCCCCCAGAAACTGGACGCGGACCACGACGTGATCCAGAACATTTACTTCTACCAGATAGTCAAGAGTGGCAATGACCTCGGCCACAAGCTGCTGCAGACCTATTCCGATGTAGCTCGCGGTTACCAGCGACAGCCGGGCTTACCCGCGCCGGGCACCCTGAAGGACAAATGGGTTGGTATGACCAAGGACAAGCTGCTGGCGGCGAAGTAGGCGTAGGCGCGCTGCCCTACCCGGTCATCGAGCGGGCATTACCGCTGGCCCGATTGCCGTTTCTTTGTAACTGTCGCCAAACCACACTTAGATGACGAATCGATCGCCATGTGAAAGTTGCTAGCATGCAGCGGGCGATGGGCCATCAGTTTGAAGCGCCGGCTGCTGTTTGGGTAACACCCATGAGCCTCTCTTGGAGAGGCTTGGCTCCCGCGCCAGATGAATTACATGAGTCTTCTAACGACGCATGTTCGCGGCACGAAACGCGTTCGCAGTACCTACTTCCAGCAGCCTGCTAGCGAAACCTTGAAGATCCTGCTGGCGACGCTGGTTCCGTTGGGTGTGGTTGCAGTGGCTGCGCTCATATTCGCGGATGGAATGGCCCCTACGCAGCCTGCGCCCGACAGCACCTTCAGATCAACCGAGTATCGCCGAGTCAGCAATGTTGACCTGGGCCTCAGCTTTGAAGTTCCGGCGGATTGGGTGCAGCCTCGGCCCGGGGAATCTTTTGAGGATCCCTCAGATCAGCGGTTCGGGGCTGAGGTCCTTTACGACAAAGTGCCCCGGACCGATCGCGACGTTCGGTTTGGCAATCATGTCACTGTCCTATCGCGAGAACCGATCACGCACTCGCTTGGCAGCGGAACCCGCTGGCGCCTCGCGATGGCCGATCCTGCAGTCCGCGACGGAACGCCTCCAAGTTACACCGCGTACGTACTCTTAATGCCTCGTCGAGGCGGAACACTCGAACTTTCTGCCTTCGGCGTGTCAAACCCTGGTGACCGAATGGTAGTCGACGCGCGGCTTGATCATTTGCTTCAGTCTCTCCATGTTGAGTAGATGCGCTCGGACACTGGTCCTAAAGAGGGCCGACGGCGAAGAGGAGTTGGCCTGCGGGACCATATCGCTCGAACGGGTAGAACGCAGACCATCGACGTGATAACCCGTAAGCCACAACGGGCGGTTGCGAGCTCTAATCAGTCTTTGACGACGAACGTCTGGGCCCGTCCGCCGGGCCGCGGGTTCGTCGCGAAGTCCGGCAACCTGGCCGGCCCTTTGAGGCGAAGGGGACGCTCTAGCGCGAATAGCCCCAAACGCCGGATAAGGCTCTGGACCTATTCAGTGTGAATAGACGCTGGGAATAGTAGATAAGGGCCGCAAAACATGCACCTCGCCACAAGACGGATATTCACCTCGCTCCACCATGTCCATTGCAAGCAGGCAGTTGATCTAGGTTATCAGTGTTCGCCTCAGCCCACCTAGCGGGTGGCAGATCGCCCGGAAGTCTGCGCGCAACCGCTTAACTCTGCGGCTGGTTTAGCTGCTGCTCAAAGAAAAGCTGCCGTCGAACGTCGGGGCCGGGGTGCCG
>DATGVV010000570.1:0-6559 GCA_035299885.1 Chloroflexota bacterium
CGAGACGCCCAGCATGTGGTTGGCGCCTTTGAAGCGCACGGCTCCGCTCAGGAGCGTGCCGTTGCGGTTGGCGAGCGTGCCCTTCTCACACAAGGCCGGCCGGCCTCCAACGCAGAAGCGGCAGACGCGGCAGGAGGAGACGAAGGCGAATACCACGTGGTCGCCAGGCGCCAGCTCTTTCACGCTCGGTCCGACCTCGCGCACGATGCCGCTGGCCTCGTGCCCCGGCACGACGGGCAGCGGCAGGGCGATGTCGCCGTTGATCACCGATAGGTCGGAGTGGCATAGACCCGCGCTGGCCAGCTCGATCAGCGCCTCACCCTCGCCGGGCGCCTCCAGCTCGATCTCGCGCACGTCGAGCGGGCGCGTTCGATCGTAGGGTCGCTCGGCCGGAGCGCGATCCAGGACAGCCGCGGTCGTCAGCACGCGATCATCTTGGCCGCGCCCAAGGAGCTCTCACCTAACCTCTCCCACCGCGGTGGGAGAGGGATTGACAGTGCCGGCCGGCTGCGGGCCGGCGGGCGTTGGCGCCAGCAACTCCGGCTGGGCAGGCGGGCGTCCGCGCTGCAGCCATAGGGCGGCCGTGCCCCAGATGCCTCGTCTGAGGCCGAGCACGATGGCAATGAACAGCGCGCCGGTCACGACGCCGGTGGCATCCGTCAATCGTGCCGTGGTGGACAGCCAATCCTGCAGCAGCAGCACCAGCGCTGCTCCAAGCACGCTGCCCCAGATGGTGCCAATGCCGCCCAGGATGGTCATGATCACGGCCGTCCCCGAGGTGGTCCAATCCACAAGGTCCAGTCCGGCGCTGCCGTGACCAATCGAGTGGATCCCGCCCGCCACGCCCGCCAGCGACGCCGACAGCATGAAGCCCAGCAGCTTGTAACGCTGGGTGGCATAGCCCAGCGCCTGGGCCCGCGCTTCGTTGTCGCGGATAGAGACCAGCACGTGGCCGAAGGGCGAATGGACGATGCGGTACGCCGCGGCGTAGCACACGATGACCAGCGGCAGGGCCGCGTAGTAGTAGACCAGCGAGTTGTTCAGGTCCAGCCCGGGGAAGATCCGCGGGATCGCTTGTATGCCATTCTCGCCGCCGGTCACCGGCCGCCACTCGTTGACCAGGTAAAACACCATCTCCGCGAAGGCCAGGGTGACCATGGCAAAGTAGATGCCTCGGGTCCGGATGGACAGATAACCAATCGGCAGCGACAGCGCGACCACGAACAGCAGGGCGCCTAGGACTGCCAGCGGGAAGGCCAAGTGAAATCGGCTGGCCAGCACCGCGGCAGTGTAGCCGCCGCTGCCCCAGAACGCCGCCTGGCCAAAAGACAGCAGCCCGCCGAAGCCCAACAGCAGATCGATCGAGACGGCGAATAAGCCCCACAGCAAGATGTCCAGCGCCAGCACCGGGTAGACCTTCACCGGCAGCAGGATGACCAGCAGCGCTACCAGGCAGCCGATGATCACCCGCCGGGCGATCCGTGCCGTCACCGCACAGCCTCGCGCGTGCCGAACAGTCCCGAGGGCCGCCACAGCAGCACCACCGCCATCAGCACGAAAGCCACGATCGTCGTCAGGGCCGGGTTGACGATAGCGCTGATGCCGCCGACCAGCCCCACCAGGAAGCCGGCGGCCACGGCGCCCGCGATGGAGCCTAGGCCGCCGATGACCACCACGGCGAACACCAGCACGATCAGATCGGCGCCCATGAGTGGCGCCACCTGGCGCATCGGCGCGGCCAGCACGCCCGCCAGCGCAGCCAGCGCGATGCCAAAGCCGAACACCGGGGTGACCCAACGGTCCACGTCAACACCCAGCGCCCGTGTCAGCGCCGGACGTTCGGTGGCGGCGCGGACCACCATGCCCACACGCGTGCGCTCGATGACGAACCACACCAGCACGCAGGCCACCAGCGAGAAGACGATCACGAACAGCCGGTAGTTGGGAAAGGCGAACGTGCCGAACACTGTGGCGCCGCCGAGCCCCGGAGGCGTGCCATAAGGAGCGCCCTGGACCCCGTAGCGCAGCCGGACGACGTCCTGAATGAATAGCGTCAGACCAAAGGTGAGCAGGAAGTTGTAGAGCGGGTCGAGGCTGTACAGTCGGCGGATCAGCGTCCGCTCGGCGATCATGCCCAGCAGCCCGACGGCCACGGGCGCCGCGATGAGCGCCCACCAGAAGCTGACCTGGGCCTGCTGCAGCAGGATGTAGGCGGCGAACGCGCCCAGCATGTAGAACGCGCCGTGCGCGAAGTTGACCACGCGCAGCATCCCGAAAATCACCGCCAGCCCCAGCGACAGCAGCGCATAGAAGCTGCCGTTCACCAGCCCATTGAAGAGCTGGATGAGGATCCCGCCAGCACTCATGGGGAGTGCGAAGCACCCCCTATGAATACATCGTGCAAGTGGACTCGGACTCGGGCCGGAAAGCCTTATCCGCGGGCACCGTATTCACGATCTTTGAGTAGTCGCCCGGCGTGGTGACCTGGCTTTGCGGCTTCACCTGGGCCGTCAGTACGTCGTGGACGACCAGGTGGTCCTTGTGGCGGACCGTCCCGTTGTGGATGAACATGTCGCTGAACTTGTAGCCGTCCAGCGCTTTGATGACGGCGTCGGCGTCATCCGTGCCGGCCCGCTTCACCGCATCCAGGTACTGGTAGGTGGCCGAGTACACGCCGCCGTGGGAGAAGGTCGGCAGCGTGCCCGTCTTGGCCTTGAACTTGTCGGCCCAGGCCTTTGACGCGTCGTCCCAGCTCCAGATCCAAGGGGTGGTGTAGTACGTGCCCGCAATGGCGTCAGGCCCGACTGCCTTGATGTCGGTATCGAATAGCAGGCCAATGGCCAATTGGATCTTCTGATCCTTGAGCTTGAACTCGTTGTACTGCTTGATCACGTTGACCAGGTCACCGCCGGCCTGCATCGCGCCCAACACCTGAGGCTTCAGCGTCGGCGCCTTGAGCAGCAGGTTGGAGAAGTCGCCAGACTGGTTCGGGAACGGGCTCGGATCAGATGCCACGACCTTGCCGCCAGCGCTCTGGATGGCCTTTGTGAACGAACGGTTCATGTCCTGGCCGTAGGCGTAGTTCGGATAGATGATGTACCAGTCCTTGCCGCCCTGTTGGATCACGTACGGTGCGGTGCCGAATGCCAGCATGTACGTGTCGTACACCCAGTGGTAGGTATACGGATTGCACACGCCGCCGCCGGTGCCGTTGGGATAATCCTTGCCTTCCGTCAGTTCGCTGCTGGCCGCGGTGCTATTGAGGAACAGCTTCTTTTTCTGCCTGGCCACGTCAGCGATGGCCAGCGCAGTCGACGAGGTGGGGACGTCGGTGATCATGCCCACGCCCTCACGGTCGTAGAACTCCGAGGCCTTCTGAGTGGCCACGTCGGGCTTGTTCTGGTGGTCAGCGCCGATGACCGAGATCGGTCCGCCGAGCGCGTTGTCGCCGTTTTTGGCCTTCCAGTCGTCGACGGCCATCTGCGCCGCCACGACACTGTTCTTCCCGCCCAAGTCGGCGTAGACCATGGTCATGTCGTTGATGACGCCGATGACGACTTTGCCGTTCGCGAGCTTGACCGCGCCCGCAGCGGCGGAACCGGCCGGTTTGGCCGATGCCGCGGCGCTGGCCGCGCCCGATGCTGCGGGCTTAGCGGAGGCCGATGCCGCGCCCGAGGCCGCCGGCTTAGCCGAAGCCGCAGCCGAGGCCGCGGCCGACGACCCCGGCGCGCTGGCTGCCGGCGCGGCTCCCCCGCCGCAGGCGCTGGCCAGGAGCATGGCGCCGAGACCGAACGCGGTGAGCTTTGCGCTGCTGCGTCTCATAGTTACCTCCAACAAGGACCCAAAATTTGTGGCGATATTACATCACACCCCCAGGTGCTCTAACAGCTCATCTTCGCGCTTGATGACCTGCTCGTTGTCCATCGTCTCGACGATCATTCCTTCCGCCAGCAGATAGTGGCGGTCGGCCAGGGCCGTGGCGAAGCGCAGGTTCTGCTCCACCAGCAGCACCGTCAAGCCTTGGGTTTTTACCTCCCGCAGGATCTCGCCAACCTGCTGTACCAGCACCGGCGCCAAGCCCTCGGTCGGCTCGTCCAGGAGCAGTACCTGGGCGCCCATGCGCAGCACGCGGGCGATCGCCAGCATCTGCTGCTCGCCTCCTGAGAGCTTTGTTCCGGGGAACGTTCGCCTCGCCTTCAGCGCAGGGAACATGGCGTACACGTGGTCCAGCGACCACGGCTGCGGCCCCACCGCCGGCGGCAGGCAGAGGTTCTCCTCGACCGTGAGGCTGGCGTAGATGCCGCGATCGTCGGGCACGTAGCCCAGGCCGGCCTGGGCGCGGCGATGCGGCGGCCAGGCCGAGAGGTCCACGCCGTCCAGGCTGATCCTGCCGCTCGACTGCGGGTGCAGACCCATGATCACGTGCAGGGCCGTGGTCTTGCCCGCGCCGTTGCGGCCTACCAGCGTCACCAGCTCCCCTGGCTGCACGTTGAAGCTGACGTTGCGCAACGCCTGCGCTTCGCCGTACCAGGCGCACAGGTCCTGGACCTCAAACATGGGCCTCTCCCAGGTAGGCGCTGATAACCTGCGGGTTCTGGCGGACCGTTTGGTATGGCCCCTCGGCGATTACCTTGCCGTACTGCAGCACGCTGACGACGTCAGCCAGCTCCGACACAACGCGCATGTTGTGCTCGACCAGCACCACCGTCCGCCCGCTGCGGATGCGCTTGATGAGCTCGATGGTCTGATGCACGTCGGCCAGCGCCATGCCAGCCGTCGGCTCGTCCAGCAGCAGCAGCTTGGGCTCGAGCGCCAGGGCCAGCGCCAGCTCGAGCGCGCGCTTTTGCCCGTAGGGCAGGCTGCTGGCCTGGCGCGTGGCCATATCAGCCAGGCCGACCTGCTCCAGGAAGCCCAGCGCGTCGTGGCGAAAGCGGTGCAGCGCTCGGTCCGAAGCCCACCAGCGGTAGCCGAGCGCCGTGCCCGCCTGAAGCGCCAGCTGCACGTGCTCCAGCACCGTCAACTGCTCGAACAGGCTGGTGATCTGAAACGACCGCGCGATGCCTCTGCGAGCGATACGGTCGGGCGAGAGGTGGCTGACGTCCTCGCCAAAGATGCTGATCTGTCCGGCGGTCGGCTTGAGGAAGCCGGTCAGCATGTTAAACAGCGTGGTCTTGCCGGCGCCGTTTGGCCCGACCAGCGCGTGCACCGAGCCCTCTTCCACTTTGAGGTCAATGCCGTCCACCGCCCGGAAGCCGCTGAACTCTTTCACCAGCCCGCTCGTTTCGAGGACCGCCATGGATGGGCGAGTATACAGGAAGCCGCCGCAAGCGTTAGCCTCAACTACAATGGCGCCGAGGATGCGACTGGACGTACTGCTGGTCGAGCGGGGGCTGGCGCCTTCGCGAGAGCGGGCCCAGGCGCTCATCCTCGAAGGCGCCGTGCGTGTCGGCGGCGAGTCGCATGCCAAGCCCGGGCAGCCCGTGGCGCTGGACGTGCCCATCGAGCTCGTTGGCGGTGTAATGCCGTTCGTGTCCCGCGGCGGCCTCAAGCTGCAGCGAGCGCTCCAAGCCTTTGCCGTGGACCCGAGTGGCAAGGTCTGCCTGGACGTCGGCGCCAGCACCGGCGGCTTCACCGACGCGCTGCTGCAGGCGGGCGCCGCGCGCGTGTATGCCGTGGACGTAGGCTATGGC
This sequence comes from Chloroflexota bacterium, assembly GCA_035299885.1. Taxonomy (GTDB): domain Bacteria; phylum Chloroflexota; class JAJPGV01; order JAJPGV01; family JAJPGV01; genus DATGVV01. Next base: position 5,691 of record DATGVV010000570.1, read on the forward strand.
CAGCTCGACTGGAAGCTGCGCCAGGACCCGCGCGTCGCTGTCCTGGAGAAGACCAACATCCGGAATCTCACCGAGTTGCCGGAGCGGCCCGCGCTCGCCGTGATCGACGTGTCCTTCATCTCGCTGACGAAGGTCCTGGAGCCTGTTTCCCGACTGATCGACGAGCAGGCCGACCTCATCGCGCTGGTCAAGCCGCAGTTCGAGGCCGGCCCCAAAGCGGCCCCCAAGGGCGTGGTTCGGGATCCGGAGGTGCACCGGCGGGTGCTGCACGAGGTGCTGGCCCACGCGCGGGGCCTCGGCTGGCAAGCGCGGGGGTTGGTAGCCTCGCCCATCCTGGGCCCGGCGGGCAACCGCGAGTTCCTGCTGTGGCTGGATCGGCGCGGTCCGGACGTTGTGGACGAGCAGACGGTAGGGCAGTGCCTGGCCAGCTGAAGGCCGTATCCATCCTGTACAACCCGGCGGTCCCCAGCGCAGCCGATCTGTGCGCGTCGATCTGCGACATGCTGAGCCAGCGCGGCGTCACCGTCAGCAGCTGCGAGATCGAGCGCCAATCCCAGGCCGTGGCCTGCATCGGCGGCACCGACCTGATCATCACGCTCGGTGGCGACGGCACGCTGCTGCGGGCGGCGCACTTCGCCGCTGCGTCGGCCATCCCCATCCTGGGCGTGAACCTGGGCAAGCTCGGCTTCTTGTGCGATCTCGGCCCGAAGGACGTCCTGGCCGGCCTGCCCTTCTACTTAGATGGCAGCGCGCAGATTGAGGAGCGGCTGATGCTGCAAGTGACCCACAAACGAAGTGGCCGTGAGCTCAGCAGCGGCCACGCCCTGAATGACGTGGTCCTGGGTCACGCCTCGATCGCCAGCCTGGTG
>DATGVV010000571.1:0-1605 GCA_035299885.1 Chloroflexota bacterium
TGTACACGCTGATCGTCGTCGCCGCGCAGATCAGCGTGGCGCTGCTTATCGCCGGCCTGCTCCAGCCGTTGCCGGCCCGTGGCCAGATGTTCTACCGCGCGCTGTTCTATCTGCCGCTAGTCAATTCAGCCATTCTGGTGGCCATGGTCTGGCGCTGGATCTTCAATCCGAACCCATTCGGGTTGGCCAACGCCGTGCTGGCTGTCTTCGGCCTGAGCCCCCACCCATGGATCGGCAGCTCCGACGAGGCGATGGCGGCGGTCATCCTGAGCACCGTGCTGATCATTCCCGGCGGTGGCGTCGTGCTTTACTCGGCTGCAATCGGTGGTATTCCGCGCGAGCTGTACGAAGCCGCCGAAGTCGAAGGCGCCGGCTGGTACGCCAAATGGCGCCACATCACCATCCCCTTGCTGCGCCCGACCACGCTCTACCTGGTGGTCGTGTACACGATCCTGGCGTTCCAGGTCTTCGAACGGGTCTACATCATGACCAACGGTGGCGGGCCCAACAACGCCACGATCACCATCGTCCAACTGGTCTACAGCACCGCGTTCCAGTTCGGCCGCTACGGCCTGGCGAGCGCCCAGGCCGTCGTCCTGTTCGCAATGGCCGTGGCGGTCGCCGTTGTCCAGTTCCGCTGGCTGCAAACCGATGTCGAGTACTGATCGTTCTGTCCCGGGGAAGCCCCGCCACACGGATACTGCCGCCGCCCTGACGATGTCGTCCTCGGCCGTTATCTCTCCGTCATCTCGCCGTGTGCGCTTCCCGCCGCGAGGCTATCCGAGTGGCGTCCGCTGGGCCGTGGCCGACCCTGGCCGCCTACTCGTCTACCTCCTTCTGACGCTGGCCGGTGTCCTGTCGCTGTTTCCGCTCTATTGGCTCTTCGTCACGTCGCTCAGCTCGCAGCAGTTCATCGTCAAAGTGCCGCCCGACCTGGTGCCGTCCCAAGTCACCCTGCAAAACTACCAGCGCTTGTTCGGCACCACGCCAGTGGTCCGCTGGCTAGCCAATACGCTGCTCATGGCCGGATCCATCACCGTCTTCCACCTGCTGTTCGACAGTATGGCCGGCTATGCCTTCGCCAAGCGCCAGTTTCCGGGCCGGAACCTCTTGTTCTGGCTCGTCCTGAGCACCCTCACCGTGCCCGCCCAGGTGACGCTCATCCCCGTCTTTTTCCTGCTGAAGAACCTGAATCTGCTGGACACCTACCCAGGCATCATCCTGCCCGGTTTCGCCGATGTCTTCGGCGTCTTTCTCATGAAGCAGTACATCCAGACCCTGCCAAGCGAGTTAGAAAGTGCCGGACGCGTCGACGGCGCATCCGATTGGCAGATCTATCAGCACATCATCCTGCCGCTGTGCACCCCGGCGCTGGCCGTCCTGGCGATCTTTACGTTCCAGCGCTATTGGAACGGCTTCATCCTGCCGCTGGTCGTGCTCCACGACAGCTTCAAGTATCCCATTCAGGTCGGACTGGCGACCCTGCAAGGTGAGTTCAACACCGACTACGGCATGCTCATGACCGGCGCCTCCGTCGCAGCCATCCCGATGATGCTGGTCTTCTTCATCTTCCAGCGCTACTTCGTCGAAGGCATCCGCATCGGC
>DATGVV010000572.1:0-5709 GCA_035299885.1 Chloroflexota bacterium
CTCCCTCTCGATGTGCAAATCAAAGTCGAGCAGATCCGGCGTAAGGCCGAAGTCCTGATGCAGCACGCCGGCCGCTTTCCGTTTGCCTCGCGCGACCTGTATGTCGTGCGCGCGACGGTCAGCGACTACCTGCCGCGCACCATCGATGCCTACCTGGCCCTCCCGCCGGCTTCCCGCGAGCAGCCGATGGCCAGCGGCACGACGCCTCTGCAGGAGCTTAAGGAGCAGCTGGCGCTGCTCGACTCGAAGCTCGACGAGATTGCCGAGGATCTGCAGCGCCACAACCAGGACCGCCTCCTCGCCAACCGCCGCTTCCTGGAAGAGCGCTTCGGGCGGGTGGTGGCCACCTAGCGCCGGCCCATAATTAGGGCTCGATGCTGGAAACTGGCGTACGGCGAGCGGGCCGGCACAAGGCTGAGACTGCCCCCGCCTGGGCGCGCAAGGTGCTGGACGCCTTCCGGCGCGAGGACGTGCGCAACCTGGTGTTCCTGCCGGATACCGTGATGGGCCGGCTGCTGGCCCTGGCGGAGACGGACGATGCGTTCCGGCTGGTAGGTGTGCATCGTGAGGAGGAGGCCGTCGGCGTGCTCACCGGCCTGTTCCTGGGCGGCCAGCGCGGGGCGATGCTCATTCAAAACACCGGCCTGGGCAACTCCCTCAATGCTCTGGCGTCGCTGGCGATGGCCTACAAGATTCCCTTTCCGCTGGTGATCAGCCTGCGCGGCGAGCTGGGCGAGTTCAACCCCGCCCAGCTGGTGATGGGCCGCGCCGTGCGCGGCTGCCTGGACGCGCTCGGCATCCAGCACTTCACCCTCAGCCGCGAAGACGAAGTGGACGTAGTCATAGAAGGCGCCCTCAAGACCTGCTTCACGGCTCAGGAGCCGCTGGCCATCCTGCTGTCGGCCCAGATGACCGGCTGGAAGAACGAGAAGTGATCGACCGCGCCGAGGCCACCCGCGTCGCGGCCGAGCTGGCCGGCGAGAATCCCATTATCAGCTCCGTCGGCAACCCCACCTTCGATCTGTTCCGCGTCGCCGATCGGCCGCGCAACTTTTACATCTGGAACTCGATGGGCATGGCCTCGTCCATCGGTCTCGGCCTGGCGCTGGCCCGGCCCGATCGGCGCGTAATCGTGCTCGATGGCGACGGCTCCCTGCTCATGAACCTGGGCTCGCTGGCCACGACCACCATGGCTGCCGTCACCAACCTGGTGCACGTCGTGTGGGACAACGGCGGCTGGGAGATCACCGGCGCTCAACCGGCAGGCACGACCTTTGGCGTCGACCTGGAGGTCATTGCCCGCGGTGCCGGCTTCCGGCACACGGCAACTGTGGACACGCTGGACGCCTTTCGCGAGGCCTTCGCCGAGGCGATGTCGGCGGGCGAGGCCCGCTTCATCGCGGCCCGCATCGAGAACACCAGCGCCGATCACAACAGCCGGCCGACCAAGACCCTGACCGCCTTGCGCGATCGGTTTATGGAAGCTGTGAGGGAACCCTCACCCTAGCCCTCTCCCAAGGGAGAGGGGACTAAATCCCCTCCATATAGTCTTCCAGGCGGATGCGCTTCATGGCCGAATCCGGGACCTTGAGCATGGCGGGGAAGGCGATATCCAGCGGCCGTGTGGCGTCGACGATCAGTTTCTGGTAGAGCATGTGCGTGGTGAACAGGTTGTACTGGTTCTTCAGGAGGTCCACGTCGCGTGAGGGGTCCATGTTGGTCAGCACCGACCACAGCACGTCCTGCTCGTTGAACACGTCGATGTCCTCGTCCACCACGACGATCACGTTGAAGAACATGCTCTCCATCAGCGCGCTCATGCCCACACGCTTAGCGATGCCCTCGCGCTCCTTGTTGATGCTGACGTAGGCCGAGAAACGGCAGCAGCCGGACTGCGGCAAATGGACGGCTTTGATACAGCCGTGCTGGCGCTGCAGCGTGTTGAACATGGTGCCCTCTTTGGGCACGCCGCCCAGGTTCCAGTGCTCGTGGTGGCCGGAGAAGACGTCCTGCATGGCGGCGTCTTTGCGGTGGGTCAGCGCCTTCACGTCCAGACCCTGGCGGATGCACTGCGCCTGGTAGTGCCGGGTGACCTCGCCAAATGGGTCGACCACCTCCTTGGCGCCGGGCACGATCTCGCCCTCCAGCACGATCTCGGCGTCGGCCGGCACCATGAAGTCGCTGCCCCACGTGACCGACGGCGCGAGGCGACAGGGCTCGCCCAGGAAGGAGCCCACCACTTCGTAGTCGTTGGCGCCCCAGGGCGAGAGCGCCAGCGCGCCCAGGTAGAAGGCCGGGTGGTGGCCCAGCACAGCTACGAACGGCGCCCGCTGATCGCGCTCCATGTACTTGGCCAGGATGCGCTCCATGTGCGGCGTGTGGATGGAGATGGCGCAGTAGTTGGGCAAGTCGCGATAGAAGACCTTGATGAACGAGACGTTGTAGAAGCCCTCGTCCGGGTCCTTCATGGCGCAGGCCATCGTCAGCACGGGCGACACGTCCATCTCGTAGTGGCGGACGATTGGCAGGACGCGAATATCCACGTCCCCGGCCTGTTGGACTACCTGCTGGACTGGCGCCTCAGCGCGCTCGACCGTGATGGGCGCCACCTTCTGGCGCTCCAGCCGGGCGTACTCCAGCGATAGCTCCATGCCCGCGTCCTCGACCTTCACGCCGATCGCCCGGGCAATCCGCTCCCGCGTGGCGAACACGTTGCTGACGATCGGAAACTGGCTGTCCTGGTGGTGTTGGTTCAGCGTCTTGTGGAACAGCGTGGCCGGAAACCGCTTGCGCTGTGTGAGGTGCTCTAGGATGGCCGTCACGTCGTAGTTGTCGGGGTCGACCTTCTTGTCGATGTGCAGCAGATCCTCGGGGCTCTCGTCGCTCAGCTCGTGCAGGAAGGATTGCAGGCTCTTGGGCATCAAACACGCATCTCCCAGACGTAGTTCGGATCCGTGTACGCCTCTTCGGGCATCAGCGATCGATTGCCGCGGTTGGCCAGCTCGGACTCGAAGTACTGGCGCACCCAGGGATCCTCCTTCACGTACTCGATGGTGTCCTTGACCCGATCCTCCACCTTCTCGGCGTGCCCGTAAAACTGGACCGGCGGGTGCAGCGCCAGGTAGCGCGCGGGCTCGCTGCCAAGATTGAAGTGCTGGTGGAACCACCTGGTGGGCGGCACGAACAGCGCCGCTTCCTGCCAGGGCACGATCACCCGCTCCTCGCCCTCCTGCCACATCAGCGAATAGCCTTCGCCGCCGGGAATGACGATCACTCGCCCGGGACCGTGCCGGTGCGCCTTCTTATAGGTGCCCGGCGGAAACACGGACATGTGGCAGCTCATGTCCGAGCCGGCGAACTGAATGGTCACGCTCTTGCCGCCGGCGCCGCGGTGCTGCAGGTCCTGCAGCTTGTCCCAGGCCCGCATGTCCGGGAAGAAGTTGCCATACCAGTAGGCCCGCTTGCGTTGGGCGTTGTTGCCCCAGCGCAAACCCTCTCCGCCCTCAGACACGATTTTGGCCTCCGAGTAAAAGTCCTGCTTCGACTCGCCGGCCGGTGTGTAAGGGTTGTCCAGAAAGAAGTCCGGGTCGGGCACCACCGACATCGCCAGCGGCAGGTAGCTGTAGTGCAGCAGCCGCACGGTCTTGTCACCCTGCATGTTGGCGAACTGGCGCTGGTGGTTGTTCGGGATGAGGAACATGGCATGGTCCTGCCACTCGAAGCTGCGCGGCGTTGGCGCCTCATCGCTCCAGACGTTGGTGACGCCGCGGCCCGAGACCACGTAGACGACCTCGTCGATGGCCAGCTTGTAAGCCGGCAGCGTCTCGCCGGGCTTAATCTCGGTAACGCGGGCTTCGCTGACGCCTTCTTGGCCGGCCAGCTGGATGAAGGCCGCATCGCACTTCCGCTGCTCCCACCAGCTGAGCTCGAGGGCCCGCACGTCCCGCACGAAGTAGCCACGATGCACAGGCACGCCGCGTGATTCCATCCATTCGTCGTAGGCGAACTTGGTGCGCATGTCCTGTGCTGATGTTGCTGCTGCCATATCAGTGGCAACTATACGTGCCCCTACAATCGGCCTCCATGGACACGTTTCGCGCTCTCGTCGTCAATAAGGAAGGCGAAGGCACCAGGGTTGCCCTTGAGGACTGGACCGTCGATCAGCTCATGCCCGGCGAGGTCACGATTCGGGTGGAGTACTCGTCCATCAACTACAAAGACGGGCTGGCCACGCGCATCAACGGCGGCGTGGCGCGCGTCCATCCGCTCATCCTGGGGATCGACGTCGCGGGCGAGGTGGTCGACAGCACCGATGCAACCCACAAGCGCGGTGACAAGGTCATCGCCCACGGCTACGACCTGGGCGTGTCCCACCACGGTGGCTTGAGCGAGCTGGCCCGCGTGCCGGCCGGCTGGGTGGTGCCGCTGCCGTCCGGACTGACCACACGCCAGGCGATGGCCATCGGCACCGCCGGGTTCACCGCGGGCATGTCCGTGCAGGCCCTTGAATTTATGGGGCTGAAGCCCGATCAGGGGGAGGTGCTGGTCACCGGCGCCTCAGGCGGCGTGGGCTCGAACGCCGTGGCCATCCTCGCAGCGCGCGGCTACCAGGTGGCGGCCAGCACCGGCTCGCCCGACGCGCACGAGTACTTGCGCTCACTCGGCGCCGCCGAGATCGTCGATCGAGCCGAAACCACGGCTGAAAGCAGCCGGCCACTGGACAAGGCTCGCTGGGCAGCCGGCATCGACGCCGTGGGCGGTGCGTCGTTCACTTACCTGCTGCGGACGCTGAAGCCTGGCGGTAGCGTGGCCATCTCCGGCAACGCCGGCGGCATCGCCGTGTCCACGACGGTGCTGCCATTTATTTTGCGCGGGGTGAACGTGCTGGGCATCGATTCGGCGAACCTGGCGCTGGAGAAGCGCATCGCCGTCTGGAAGCGGCTAGCCGGAGACCTGCGGCCGCCCCAGCTGGAAGAGTCGATCAGCCAGGAGATCGGGCTCGATCAAGCGCCCCCAGCGCTGGCGGCGATCCTCAAGGGCGAGGTACGAGGCCGGACTGTCGTGCGTCTGCAGTAGCGTCGCAGGCGCCGGCTGCGGCTGGTGATCGTAGTGCGGATTGCCGCCGTTTGCTCCATCGACCATCGACATACCTTTCCTTAACGTAATTCTCGTCCGGGTGATATGCATTCTTGAGCCCGGCGCAAGCGTGCCCGCCTAGCAAGCGAACGGCGGCGGTCGCCTTCGCGCTTGTGGGCCAGCTCCGGGCGCATTTGCTCTTCGCTGCGCTTGAGCAGGCTCGGGCAGTGGCCAGCCTGCGTCACCGGCGCCCGATGATTCAGCAGGTTATACAGCGACGCCGGGCGGTCCCAGAGTCCCAGCTCGCACATCGTCCACTGCTTGCAACCTCGCCCGCCCGGTGCGTGCAGCTGCCTCTCGCCGTCAAGATCGACCGCGTGCACGCAGTTCGGGCAGTCGCCGCCGATGTAGCCGGTCGCCAGCCGCGGCTGTTCGAAAGCATCTACCCGCAGGTCGCCTTCGACGATCCGCAGCCGCCGTCCGTTCCAGCAGCGCTCCGCGGGACAGTTGGCGACCCCCACGCAGCCGCTGTACATATGCCCTTCAAGACAGGGAAAGCCGCTCATGTGTGCAGCCTAGGCCGCTACCCCAGCAGACGCGACAGGGAGAACCCCAGTCTGTTATGGCCGGTTA
>DATGVV010000573.1:0-6395 GCA_035299885.1 Chloroflexota bacterium
CGCCGTCCGATCCCAGTCCGAGCTGCTGGTGGCAGACGGCTCGCGCCTGGCGTCACTCGAGACGGCACACGTCGGACAGGACGCCGAGCTGACCTTCCTGGGCGTCGATCTCGAGGGCGCCGCGATCTTCGTGTGCGACGCCGATGCGTGCGAGCTGGCGGCAGAGCTGCTCGAGGCCCACGCCTTCCACGAGCTGCGCGCCATCGGCGGAGCGCTGACGCCGGACGACGCTGCGCTGGCCGTCCAAGCCGTCGCCCTGGTCGGCTGGCACCGCCGCCACCGCTTCTGCGGCGTGTGCGGCGCGGCCACCGTGCCCGAGGAAGCTGGCCACTCCCGCCGCTGCACCGGCTGCGGCACGCAGCACTTTCCGCGCACCGACCCGGCCGTGATCATGCTCGTCACGGCCGGCGATCGCTGCGTGCTCAGCCGCCGCAGCGGCTCAGCCGTCAATCGCTGGACCGTCCTGTCCGGCTTCGTCGAGCCCGGCGAGACCCCAGAAGAGGCGGTCGCCCGCGAGGTCTACGAGGAGGTCGGCCTGAAGGTGGCCGCGGTCCAGTACCTCGGCGCGCAGCCCTGGCCCTTCCCCGCCTCCCTGATGCTCGGCTACGCCGCTGAGGCCGAGTTCAGCGAGCTCGTGGTGGATGAGGAGCTGGAGGACGCCCGCTGGTTCACCCGCGCCGACATCCGGCAAGGCATCGAAGATGGCTCGCTGGCCTTCCCGCCGTCAGTCTCCATCTCCCGCCAGCTGATCATGGGCTGGCTGGAGGGAGGGATGTCATCCTGAGCGAAGCGAAGGATCTTCCTTCGGCCCGCGGGCAGGTCCTTCGTCGCCTTCGGCTCCTCAGGATGACAGAGCTAGGCTCTGCGCGTACTGCACCGCCGGCTGGGGGTCGTATTCGCGCAGGATGGCGAGCTTCTCGGCCTCGATCGAGCCCTCGGCGTGGACGGCGAGCACCGCGTGGTACCCGGCGAAGTCTGATGCCGTCAGGTCCTGGACTAGGTTGATCATCCGCATCCGCTCCTCGGCCGTGTAGGGCGCCTTCCCGGCAAGGTACTTCCGGAGGTAGGGAGCCAGCTCCGGGGCCTGGAAATCCTCCACAGCGGGCGCGGTGGCCGCCAGCCCGCCGGTGATGTCCTGCACGTACGCCAGCGCCTGGTGGTAGTGGGACGCGAAATGATGCTTGGCCATATTGACCGTCAGCGTGTGAGGCTTGACCAGCCCCTCCGCCGTCGGCACGCACTCCAGCGCCGAGTGGCGTGTCAGTGCGCGCAGCGTCTCGGCGTAGCTCACCAGCCAGATGAGCTTGTCGCGCACGTGGCCGGCCTTCTCGATGCCGTTGTACTCGGCCATGCAGAAAGCGGCGCCAACCAGCAGATCGACCAGCGGCAGCTTGTACGACACCGCGGTGAAGCGGTGGTAGTCGACGAAGCCCAGCGCCAGCGGGCCGGCCATCTGCCACTCGCCCGCCAGGAACACACGCTCCCAGGGCACGAACACGTCGTCGAACACGGTCATGGTCTCGAACATCTTGTGCTCGGCGCTGAGCGGGTGCTCGAAGCGGTTCTTGGGGTGGGTGTCGTACGGGCTGGCGATCAGCTTCAGCCCCGGCGTGGCCACGGGAATAGCGAAGGCCACCGCGTAGTCGGCATCGGTCTCGCTCATCGCCCGCGTCGGGATCACGAACAGCTCATTGGCGTTGACGCTTACCGAGGTGTGGACCTTGCAGCCGCGGACCATGATGCCCTGGCCGTCGCGCGAGACGATGCGGACGTACTGGTCCGGGTCGGCCTGCTGCGACGGCCCTTTGGAGCGATCGCCCTTGACGTCGCTCTGGGCCACAGCCATGGCCAGGTCGTTGTCGCGACAGTGGGCGAAGAAACGCTGCACGCGCGGCCCGTACTCCGTGCCGAGCTTGGCGTCCGTCTGCTGAGCTACGCGCGTAAGCGCCAGCAGGCAATCGGTCCCAATCTCCTTGACCAGGCACACCATTGTGGCGCCCTTGCGGGTGCTCAGCTCGATGAGCGCGCTGCGGTCGAGCAGGTCCTGCGAGCTGCGGGGCAGCTTGAAATAGCGGCTGTACGGCTGCCCGTCGTCCTCCACCACCGCCAGCGTCCGGTGCTCGGGCTCCTCGGCCAGCCCATAGTCAATGGCGGCGTGCTCGATGGCGATGTGCATGGCCGGATGCTGCGTGACGTCCGGCACGCGCTGCCCCCGGAAGTAGACCGTCCGCTCGTCGCGCAAGCTCTCGATGTACTCAGCCGGGCTGCGTAGGGGCATGCCCGCGATGATACGCCTGCCGCGGGCGCCCTCACCTAGCCTCTCCCAGTCTTATGCGGACGGCGAATGTGGGAGAGGAACTACTTGGCCAACAGGTCCGCGAGGGCGCGCTGCTGATCGTGGCGGAGGTGCCGGAACTCGATCCCCAATCCTCGCACCGATGGCACCGAGCTCAACTGCACGTCTGCCACGCGGACCACTCGCACGGCTACGTCCAGCTTTCCGCCCGGAAACGTGATCTGCAGGATGCCGTCCGTGCCTACCGTGGGGCGAAAAGCCGTGCGCGGAATGAACAGGCTGCCGCCCTCAGAGAGGTCCCAGACCAGGCCCTGAGAGGGCCGGTAGCCGGCCAGCTGCAGCTCACCTTCGAGCTCAACGGTTACCCGGGTAGCACGGCGGCGCTCTGCGGAGCTGTCCAAACCGCGGGCCGCGCCGCTAGGCAGCAGCGGCGGCGAACATCGACTCCGGCATCTGCGTCTCCACGCCCTCCTCGCGCAGCCGCTGAGCATAGTACTGCCGCACGTTGGGATCCTCCTCGGTGTAGAGGATGGTGCGTCCGCCTTGGCCCAGGCCGAACAGGTTGCCGGCCTTCACCTTGCCGTCGCCGGCTTCTTCGGGCTCGTCGAACAGCCCCCAGCGGCCGGTGGGCCCGCCCCAGTAGTTGATCACCCGCATGGGGTCTTTGCTGATGCTGAAGTGCTGATGGAACCAGTTGCCGCCGCCCGGCGCCGCCGCCACCAGGCCGCCGGCGACATACTCGCAGATCTTCACCTTGTCGCCGTGCCCGTTCTCCCACGGATGAGGGCCCAGCTCCACCGGCCAGTTGAAGGTGTAGCCCCTGCCGCGCAGGCACACCAGCACCGCGCCGGACAGGTGGTAGTGGGCCTTGGAGTAACGCCCCGCGGGATACTGCGCGATGAAACCGCCGGTGACGGCATCCGGCATGAAGCCATTGAAATACGGTTGGATGCGCCGGTAACCAGGCGCGCGCTGGTTGTCCAGCGGCAGATCGCAGTTCACGATGTCGGGGAAGATGTTGCTGCGAATGGCCGCCCGCCCGCGCACCTGTTCCGCCTCGATCTCGCTCTTGGGCTTGAAGAAGTCCTCGCTGCCGTCGAACCGCTCCTTGAACACGTAGGGGTTGTCGAACACGAAGCGGCGGCTTTGATAGATGTTCATCACCGGCGGCGCGTTGTTGGAGGCGATCAACAGCGCCCGGCCCGAGCTGGCGTTGATCAGCCGGTGGTGGGCGTTGAGCGGCGCCATGAACAGCGTCCCCGGGCCCCACTCGAACACGTGCGGCTTGCTCTGGCCCTCGGTCCACACCTCCGTCGTGCCACGGCCCTCCACCACCAGTAGGAACTCGTCGAACATGTGCTTCTCGGGGTTGAGCGCGCCGCGCGGTGGGATCTCGAGCACGTACATGCCCTTGAGCCCCTCCAGGCCTTCCAGTGCCAGGAACATGCCCTTGCCGCCCACGCGCTTCCAGTCGCCCAGCTCCAGCTCGCGTGTATCGGGCACGCCGATGCCACGGAAGATGGGAATGCCCTCTTCCTCCATGTAGCACTCATAGGCGCTCTTGGACGGTGTGTAGGTGCGGTAGCCGGCGGCTTCCTCGCCGCTCGGTTCGCGGAACTCCAGCTTGGCCATGTGTCTCCTCGCTCTAGGTGCCCTCACCTAGCCTCTCCCTCTGTTCGGAGGGAGAGGAACTGCAGTGCGCCATCCAGACTAACATTTCTACTCGTGCCGTTAGGTTTCACGTCCGCCGGTCGCGACATCCTGGGCGACGACCACATTGAGCTCACCAGCGTCGGCGTCGACATTGGTTCCTCGACCTCGCACCTGGTGTTCTCCCATCTCGAGCTGGAGCGCGATGGCCAGCGCTACGTCATGACCAAGCGCGCCGTGCTCCGTGAATCCGACATCCTGCTCACCCCCTACTCCAGCCCCACGGAGATCGATGGCCGCCGCTTGGAGGCGTTCATCGAGGGCGAGTATGAGGCGGCCGGGGTCTCCCGCGAGGAGGTCGACAGCGGCGCGGTCATCTTGACCGGCACCGCCCTGCTGCGCGAGAACTCGCGCATTATCGCCGACCTGTTTGCTGAGGAAGCGGGCCGCTTCGTGGCCGTCAGCGCCGGCGATCGCCTGGAGGCCTCGCTGGCGGCCCACGGGTCTGGCGCGGTGGCCGCCTCCGCCAGCCACGAAGGCATCGTCCTCAACGTGGACGTCGGCGGCGGCACCACCAAGTTCACCGTCTGCCACGGTGGCCGCGTGGAGAGCGTCGCCGCGATTGAGGTCGGCGCACGGCTGGTGGCGTTGAACGAGGCCGGCGAGATCGTCCGGCTGGAGGACGCCGCCCGGCGCATGGCCCCGCACCTCAACCTCGAGCTGACCCTGGGGGCGCCCCTGGCCGCCGACGACGCCCGGCGGCTGGCCGCCTATCAGGCCGATCGCGTCTTCGAGCTGGTCAGCGGCGGCCCGCTCTCACCCGAAGCCAGCGAGCTGCTGCGCACCGACCCCATCCACATCGATGGCCCGCTGGAGGCGATCATCTTCTCCGGCGGCGTCTCCGAGTTCATATACGGCCGCCAGCCGCGGACATTCGGCGATCTGGGCCAGCAGCTGGCCGAGGAGATCCGGCGCCGAGCCGAGGCCCTAGGCGTCGCCCTGCTGGAGCCGGTGGCCGGGATTCGCGCCACCGTCATCGGCGCCTCGCAGTACACCGTCCAGGTCAGCGGCAACACTATCTTCATCTCGCCCGAGGACGCCGTGCCAGTCCGCAACGTGCCCGTCGTGCGGCCGCGGCTGCCGCTGTCCGGCGACGACATCGACGCGGCCGAGGTCGCGCGGCTGCTGCACGCCGCCGTGGCCCGCCTGGACCTGCAGCCGCCCGACCGCTCGGTGGCGCTCGCCATCGAGTGGCAGGGCTCGGCCACCTACGGCCGCCTGGACGCGCTGTCGCGCGGCATCGTGCAGGCCCATGCCGCCCAGCTGGCGGCCGGGCAGCCGCTGGTGCTGGTGTGCGACAGCGACGTAGGCGGCCTGCTGGGCCTCCACATCCGCGAGGAGCTGGGCCTGACCAGCGGCATCGTCTCGATCGATGGCGTGGAACTGAAGGACTTCGATTACATCGACGTGGGCAGCCTCATCCCCGCCTCCGGCGCCGCGCCGGTGGTCATCAAGTCGCTGGTGTTCCCGACACCGCGTTGATCACAGTCGGGATCTCGTCCTGGACCGAGAAGACGCTGGTCCGCGAGACCGACTTCTACCCCCGCGGCACGAAAAATCCGGAAGGCATGCTGCGCCACTACGCGTCGCAATTCCCCATCGTCGAGGCCGATGCCGGCTTCTACCGCATGCCCTCCGAGGACACCGCCATCAAATGGTCGGAGCGCACCCCGGCCGGTTTTACGTTCAACATCAAGGTCTTTCGAGCCTTCACCCTCCACCCCTTCACTCTGGACACGCTGCCGAAGGACCTCCAGGCCGAGGTGAAAGCCGGCGACAAGCGGCTGTACTGGAAGGACCTGCCCGAGAAAATCCAAACGGAGTTGCTGGAGCGTTTCCGGCAAGCGCAGCGGCCGCTGCACTTCGGCCGCAAGCTGGGCGCCCTGCTGGTGCAGCTGCCAAAGTGGATCTTCCCTTCGAACGAGACCCACGACCATCTGGTCCGGCTTAAGAAGGCCTGGCCCGACTACCAGCTGGCCATCGAGTTCCGTGACGTTTCCTGGGTCTCCGACAAGAACCTCGATCGCACGATGGGTTTCCTGCGCGACCAGGACTTCACGTACGTCTGCGTCGACGAGCCCCAGATAGGCCGCACGGTGCCACCGATCGTCGACATGACCAGCCCCAAGCTGGCCATGGTCCGCTTCCACGGCCGCAACTCCGAAAGTTGGAACAAGCGCGTGGACACGGCCGCCGAGCGCTTCGACTACGAGTACTCTGAGAAAGAGCTGGCGGAGTGGGTGCCGCGCCTCAAGGCCCTATCCGAAAAGGCCCAGAACACGCACGCCATCATGAACAACTGCCACCGCGACTACGCCGTGACCAACGCCAAGCAGCTCGCCGCGCTCCTAGAACCCTCACCCTAGCCCTCTCCCAAAGGGAGAGGGAA
>DATGVV010000574.1:0-15213 GCA_035299885.1 Chloroflexota bacterium
ACGTCAGCTCCTGACCACTGCGACGCGGGCTGAGCAGCTCCGCCAGCCGCTCCTTGGCGCGCCGGATATGGCTCTTGACCGTATTCAGGGGCACGCCCATGACTTGCGCGATGTCCTCGTAGCGCAGATCGTCGAAGTAGAACAGCGTCAGCGCCAACCGCTGCGGCGTGCTGAGGCCGGTCAGCGCTCTCCGCAGCTCTGCGGCATCCTCGGCCGCCGCGGCCCAACGCTCGGGCTGGACCCATGGGTCGGGGTCCGCCGGATCGCGCGGGAGGGAGTCCTCGTCGGACGCGTCCAGCGTCATCACCGGTGCGCCCCGGCGGCGCAGCTCGTCCAGGCAGATGTTCGTGACCAGGCGGTAGAGCCAGGTGGTGAACTTGGTCTCGCCGCGATAGGTGTGGAGCGCGCGCAGCACGCGCACGAACGACTCCTGGGTCATATCAGCAGCGTCGGTTTCGCTGCGCATGATGCCGCGGCAGATGCTGTAGACGTAGGTTTGCTGGCCTGCGATCAGCTCGCGCAGCGCGTCGGGATCGCCCGCCTGAGCGCGGCGAATCAGCTCGTCAGCCATGCAGCCTCAAGCATTGGACGGCGGACGAGGGCGCAATGTTGCAGCGCAACAAATATCCTCGCCGCGCCGTCCCACAGATATGGAACCGGAACGGTGGCACAGACGGCGGCTGACGCGCAGCTCGCGCGAGCGGATGTGGGCAGGCGTGGCCGGTGGCCTGGCCGAGTACTTCGAGGTGGATCCCACGCTGATGCGCCTGATGTGGGTGGTGGCCACGGTGGTGACCGCCGGGCTATTCGTGGCGGTGTACTTCGTGATGTGGGTAATCATGCCACTGGACAGCGACCTGCCGGCCACTCCTGAGCCGCCGCTGGGCGACGCGCCGGCAGACAGCGGCTCGGTAGCCGCCGACGCCGCTGGCTGGGAGCCCGCCGGCGGACCGCCGCCGCGTTTTCGGCGCCGCGACTGGTACGGACCGGACTACGACTACATCGGGCGAAAGAAGCGCTCGGCCGGCATCGTCCTGATTGTGCTCGGTCTGCTGTTCGTGAGCTCACAGGCGGGCCTGTTCCGCTGGATCAACTGGGGCGTGGCCTGGGCGGTGGTGCTCATCGTGCTGGGAGCGGCGCTGCTGTTCCGGCACTCCGACTGGAGGATGTAGCCCTTGAGCAGCCCCACACCGCCGGCTGGCCCACCGCCGCGTCAGTACTACGGGCGGCGCCGCCGCGGCGTCGTCTGGCCGGTGCTGCTGATAGCGATAGGCGTGGTCCTGCTGCTGCAGAACTTCGGCCTGCTGAGCTGGCAGATCTGGGGCTCGGTGTGGCGGCTGTGGCCGCTCATCCTGGTGCTGATCGGGCTGGAGCTGTTCCTGGGCGGCTCGGCGCGAGGGCTGACCAGCGGGCTCATCGTGCTGGTGCTGGTCGCGGGGCTGGTGTGGGCCGGCTTGGCTGGCGCGTTCGGCAGGTTCACCGGAGATAACGGTCCGGCTGAGACGCACACCGCCACGCAGAGCCTGCAGGATGCCAGCTCGGCCAGCGTGATGGTGCGCTTCGGCGCGGGGACCCTGAACATCGGGCCGCTGCATGGCGACTCCGGACAGCTGGCCCAGATGACCTACGAGGGACCGGCGCCGCTCGCGCCACGTGCCAGCTATCGGGTCCGCAACGGGCAGGGTTTCCTGACCTACACGACGCGCGGCGGAGGGCCGCCTTTCCGGCTGCCCTTCACCGATCACGGCGGAGGCCAGATGGAGCTGCTGCTGACGCCCGCGGTGCCACTCAACTTGGACGTCCAGGAGGGCGCCTCCGACGGCCGGGTCGATCTTCGCGAGCTGCGTGTCTCAACCCTGCAGCTGCAGACCGGCGCCAGCCATATCAACCTCATCCTGCCAGAGCATGCGGGGACGACCGCTGCCGCCATCAAAGGCGGCGCAGCCACGGTTGAGGTGGAGGTCCCCCAAGGCGTAGGGGCGCATATTCAATACGAGGGCGGCCTCAGCACGCTGAACGTGGACCAAACCCGGTTCTCCTCCATGGGGGAGCGGACTTACCAGTCAGCCGATTACGATTCGGCGGCAAACAAGGTGGACTTGACGATCCAAACCGGGGTCGCGACGATCAGTGTTCGCTAGAGGTCGGCGTCGTGGCCTATGGCTTGGAGGATCTTGACCGCCAGGTGGACGTTGAAGCGCTGCTCCGCGCTGTTGAGGTCCAGGCGGGCGATTTCCTGCATGCGCTTCAGCCGGTACTTGAGAGTGTTCACGTGGATGAACATGGCCCGCGCTGAGCCTTCGAGGTTGCGGCCGCTTTCCAGGTAGTAGCCGAGCGTCCGCACCAGCGCGGTGCCGTGCTGGTGGTCGTACTCCAGCAGGGGCCCGAGCACCTGCTCGGCCAGCTTCAGCAGCTCGGTCCGGTCCTCGATGAGCGAGAACAAGCGATAGACGCCCAGAGCATGGAAGAACACGACCTGGTTGCGCTTATGGCAGCGGCGGATGATGTCCAGCGAACGCCGCGCCTCGTCGAAAGACTCCTTGAAATCCGGGATGGCTTTGCACAACCGGCCGGCGCCAATCGAGATCGGCACCTCCGGCAGGACCTGGACCACGCGGCTGTGGAGGTTTTGGGCGAGGGCCTCGATGGCCTGTGGAGCGGTGCCGGTGAAAGCCTCGGGTACCAGCACCACCACACCCTGGCCTTTGGGAGCGACGATGCTGCCGGGAGCGCTCTTCTGCACGAAGCCCTGCACGATCTCTTCCAGGTCGGCCCGCAAGCGAGCGCCCTCAGCCTCGCCGCGGCGGCGTGGGTGGACGGGCTGGATCTCGTCCGGCTCAACCAGCATCAGATGGTAATGCTGGGCCAGGTTGTAGCCCAGATGGCGGGCGCGAGCGGTCATCGAGCGCTCGTCGGCGTAGTTGCCCGACAGCAGGTCCTCAGTGAAGTTGCCTTTCAGGCGGTTCTCCACTTCGAAGGCGGTCCGCTCCTTCATCACCTCGAGGGCCAGCACGGTGGCGGCATGCTCGGCGGTGGTAAAGTCCAGGTCCTCGATCGGCCGCTCGTTCTCTAGGATGGACAAGTAGCCGACCGTTTCCTTGCCGACCACGATGGGCGCCATCACCCGCGAGCGGCGCATGCCCAGCTCGGCAAAACTGGGGAACTGCGCCGGCCGGTGCTCCTGGACGATTTTCTTCACCCGATCGGCGACCCGTGGATCCTCGAACACCTCGGCCACGGCCAGGTCGTCCGCGGCTCCCTCAGAGGCTGCCAGCAGCTTGAAGAAGCGGTCCTGCACGACAGTCGGCCGGCTCAGCAGGTGGCTCAGCGTGACCACCAGAGCATCCAGGCCATCGCCATTGAGGACCATCCTGGAAAGGCGGCTGTGGATCGTGGTGACGCGCTCCAGATAACGACTGAAATCTTCGGTTGCAAGCCGTCCACGAGGCCCTTCCGTGGCGGCTGAGACACCCCCCGCCTGGATAGCTTGTGCGGCTTGTTCGCCAAAGACAGTCGCCATTCGCTCAACCCCTCCCGCGGTGCGTAATCGCCATGCCTAACCGAGGACCTGGGCCCTGGGAATCGGGTCTCCGGTGGGGCGAGACCCTAAGCATATAGCAGTCGTTTTGGGGGCGGTATGTTGATGTGAGCCATACCCCAAAAAGCCGAATTGGGGGAACTGGCTAAGCGCCGAACGATTGCTCAACATAAGTGGACATGGGCCACAATTTTGGAGAACCCATGGGCCCACGACTACTCTTCGGCTACCTCTCCGCCTACCGCAAGCGCTACACCCTATTAGTCCTAGCGACCGTCGTCAGGACTCTGATCGCGCTGTCGATCCCATTCGTCTTGCGGCTGGCGATCGACTCTATCACCAGCGGCACCAGCAGCCAGACTTTGGCCGGCTACGGCTTGCTGATCGTCCTGCTCACGCTCGTCGCGGGCGGGCTGCACTTCGTGCGCGCCTACGGCTTCAGCCACGTCTCGCGCGTGGTCGAGTACTGCATGCGCAACGACCTGCTGGCCCATCTGCAGGGGCTGCACACGGGCTTCTTCCAGACGACTCGGACCGGCGATCTCATGGCTCGCCTGACGAACGACCTCAATGCCGTACGGCAGCTGCTCGGGCCAGGGGTTCAGAACTTCACAAACACGGTCGTAAGCTTCGCCATCACGCTGGCGCTGATGTTCACGATCAGCGTTCGCCTGGCACTGTACGCGGCGGTCCTGCTGCCGGTAGTGAGCCTGGTATTTATCAGCGTGAGGCGGCAGATCGAGCGCCGCTTCACGGCGGTTCAGGAGCAATTCTCGACGCTCTCGGCCAAGGCTCAGGAGAACTTTTCCGGCGCGCGGGTGGTGAAGGCGTTCGCCCAGGAGCAGGCCTGGGTGGATCACTTCCGCCAAGCCAACCAAGAGTATGTCGACCGCAGCATCCGGCTGGCGCGGGTGCAGTCGGTGCTGTGGCCGGCCATGCAGCTGGTCGTGGGGCTGATGTTCGCGACCGTGATCTGGCTGGGCGGCCAGGATGTAATCGCCGGCCAGATCACGCTGGGCCAATACGTGCAGTTCACAGCCTACTTGCTGCAGCTGGTGTGGCCGATGATCGCTCTCGGCTGGACGGCCCAGCTGTACCAGCAGGGCATGGCCTCGCTGCGGCGCCTGGAGGAGCTGTTCGAGACCGAGCCAGGGATCGTCGGTGGCTCGCTGGTGCCGCCAAGCGTGCGGGGCGAGATCGAGCTGCTGGACGTGAGGTTCGGCTATCGCGCTGGCCCGCCAGTGCTGCGCGGCGTGAGCCTGCACGTCCCGCCGCGCGGCTCGCTGGGGATCGTGGGCCACACGGGCGCGGGCAAGACCAGCCTGGTGCAGCTGCTCATGCGCTTGTACGACGCCAGCTCCGGGCAGGTGCTGGTGGACGGCCTCGACGTCCGCAACTGGCAGCTCGACGAGCTGCGGCGGGCCATCGGCTACGTCCCGCAGGAAACCTTTCTGTTCTCGGACTCACTGGCCGAGAACATTGCGCTGGGCAGCGCCGCGGTCGAGGAGATTGAGCTTGCACGCGCCGTGCGCGTGTCGCGACTCGAGAACGATTTGCCGGATTTGCCGCACGGGCTGGAGACCGTCATCGGCGAGCGTGGGGTGACCTTGTCTGGCGGCCAGAAGCAGCGAACAGCCATCGCCCGCGCGCTGATGAAGGACCCGCGCATCCTCATCCTGGACGATGCGCTGTCCAGCGTCGATACCTCCACGGCCGAGCAGATCCTGACGGAGCTGCGACAGGTGATGCGCGACCGCACAACGGTCATCGTCTCGCATCGCATCTCGGTCGTGCGCGACTGTGACCAAATTGTCGTGCTGCGCGACGGCGAGATTGTTGAACGCGGAGCGCACATGGATCTCATCCGAGCCGGAGGCGAGTACGGCCGCATCTATCGCCGCCAGCTGCTGCGCGAGGAGCTCGAGCTCGATGGCAGCTAGCGGCATCTTCATCGACGACGAGATCACCGGTCGGGCCTACGACGCGGCGCTGGTGCGCCGGCTGCTGGGATTCGTGCAGCCCTACGCCAGGCTGGCGGCCCTGGCGGTGGGGCTGCTGCTGGCTCTCGCCGGGCTGGAGCTGCTGGGGCCGCTCATCGGTAAGGTGGCGGTTGACCGCTACATCGTGCCGCGCGATCCGTCGGGCCTGCCGCTGATGGCCGGCGCCTTCGTCGCGGTGCAGCTGCTGAGCTCAGCGCTGCGCTACGTGCAGAACCTGGTCACCCAGATGCTCGGCCAACGCGTGATGTTCGACCTGCGCATGCGCATCTTCAGCCATCTGCAGGACATGTCGCTGAGCTTCTACGATCACAACCCCGTAGGCCGGCTGGTCACGCGGCTGACCAACGACGTGGATGCGCTGAACGAGCTGCTGACCTCGGGCGCCGTGGCGGTGTTCGGCGATATTTTCAGCCTGGTGACGATCACCATCGCACTGCTGGCCTTGAACTGGCAGCTGGGTTTGATCAGCTTGTGCGTGATGCCGCTGGTGTACCTGACCGTGCGCTGGTTTCAAACCGGCATGCGTCAGGCCTACCGCGACATCCGCCTGCGCCTGGCGATCATCAACGGCTATCTCAACGAGAACATCACCGGCATGCAGGTGGTCCAGCTTTTCAACCGCGAGCGGCGCAACTTCGAACGCTTCGACCAGCTCAATCGCGACCACCTGAACGCCAACATGCGCTCGATCTTTTATTACGCGCTGTTCTACCCCGTGGTCGAGCTCTTCATGAACATCTGCCTGGCCCTGGTGATCTGGTTTGGCGGCCGCCAGGTGCTGGGCGATGCGCTGACGATTGGCGCACTGACAGCGTTCCTGACCTACGTGCAGCGCTTCTTCATGCCCATCCGCGATTTGTCGGAGAAGTACAACATCCTGCAGGCGGCGATGGCCTCCTCCGAGCGCATTTTCAAGCTGCTGGATCACGCGCCTGAGGTGCGGGATCCCGAGGGTCTAGGGTCTGGGGTCTCGGGTCGAGTTACCACCAGACCCCAAACCCTAGACCCTAAACCCGGAGGCAGGGTGGAGTTCCGGGACGTTTGGTTCGCCTACGTCGACGAGGAGTGGGTGCTCAAGGACGTGTCGTTCACCATCGAGCCCGGCGAGACCGTGGCGTTCGTGGGCGCGACAGGTGCCGGCAAGACGTCGCTGCTGAGCCTGCTATCGCGCTTCTACGACGTGCAGCGTGGCCAGGTCCTGCTGGACGGGACGGACGTGCGCGAGATGCCGCAGCGGGAGCTGCGCCGCCGCGTTGGCGCGGTGCTGCAGGACCCGTTCTTGTTCAGCGGCACGATCGCCTCCAACATCCGCCTGCTCGACGGGGCGATTACCGACGAGCAAATCCGGGCCGCCGCCCGGGCGGCCAACGCGGCGGAGTTCATCGAGCGCCTGCCGCTGGGCTATGACACCGAGATCTACGAGCGCGGCGCCGGGCTGTCGATGGGCCAGCGGCAGCTGATTGCGCTGGCCCGCGCCATCGCCTTCGATCCCGACGTGCTGCTGGTGCTGGACGAGGCCACGGCCAACGTGGATTCCGAGACCGAGGGCCTGATTCAGGAGGCGCTGCAAGGCTTCATGGCGGGCCGCACCGGGATCATCATCGCCCACCGCCTGTCGACCATCCAGTACGCGGATCGCATCCTGGTCATGCACCGTGGCCGGCTGGTGGAGCAGGGCAGCCACGCCGAGCTGCTGCGCCTCAACGGCATCTATCGCCGGCTGTGGGAGCTGCAGGCCATTGAGGAGCGCGCGCCAGTCGCCTAGAACCAGCCTCGCCTCTTGAAAATCGTCAGCATGATGGCGCTGATGACGACAAACGACAGACCCATCAGGCCAAAGCCAAACCAACCGCTGTCCATGTAGGTGTTGGAGAAGTTGGTGCCGAACACGCCCGAAATCAGGGTGAGCGGCAGGAAGATGACGCCAACGATGCCCAGCGCCTTCATGACCTCGTTCAAGTGGTTGCCCTGCGTCGCCAAGTAAACCGCCATCACGCTCTCGCCTAGGTCTCGCAGGTTCTCAATCGTTACGTCGAGCCGAACGAGGTGGTCCATCACGTCGCGGAAGTACATGTGCGTCTCTTCGCGAATCAGGTGCGGGAAGTCGCCGCGGCTGATGCGTGACACCACGTCACGCTGTGGGGCCACCAGCCAGCGCAGCCGCAAGGTGCTGCGCTTCAGCTCGCCCATGCGACTGACAAGCGAGCGATCGGCCGCTTGCAGCGCCTGATCCTCGAGCGCTGCGATCTCCTCGTCGATGGCTTCCACCACCGGCAGCAGCTGGTCCACCAGGCGGTCCAGGATGGTATGGGTCAGCCAGTCGGGGCCCTTGCCCACCAGCGGCAGCTGGCGCTTGCAGTGCTCAGCCACGCCGTCGAGGACCGGCAGGGGGCGCTGGTGGACGGTGACCACGTAGTTCTTGCCGACGTAGATGTTCAGCTCGGTAGTGGCCAGCGACTCATCACTGGCGCTGAAGTCGATCGCCTGGGCGATGATGAACAGGTACTCCTTGTAGTCGTCGACCTTGGGTGGATCGACGAGCTCGTTGAGGCAGTCCTCAATCGTCAGTGGATGGAAATGGAAGACGTCCGACAGGAATGCCGCCTCAGGCTGGCCGGGCGCCTCGATATCGACCCAAGTAGTCCCGTGGTCGTCGCGCAGCAGCTCCGATATCTTGGCCGGGTCACCAGCTTTCGGTTCCTCCGTGCCCAGGTGGGCAAGTACCTCGATCATCGGTCACACTATACAAGCCGCTTGTATGATGTGGCCAATGCTCCAGGCTGAACAGCTAACCAAGCGGTTCGGTGGCCTGGTGGCGGTGAACCAGGTCTCATTCGAGGTGGCCGACGGCGAGCTGGTTGGCATCATCGGCCCCAATGGGGCCGGCAAATCGACGCTGTTCAACCTGATCGCCGGCGTGTACCGGCCGGACAGCGGCCAGGTGCGGCTGGACGGCAAGGCCATCGATCACCTGAGACCTCATGAACGGGTGCGATTGGGCCTGGCTCGCACGTTCCAGGGCGCGCTGGCGTTCCCCAACCTGACGGTCCTGGAGAACGTCATGGTCGGCCGCCAAACGAAGGCCATGGCTTCGGTGTTCGAGCTGATGCTCCGGCTGCCGCGCGGCGTGAGCGACGAAGATGCGATTGCCCGAGCCGCGGGCGATCAACTGCAGCTGGTGGAGCTGCCCGTGCCGGGTGGCGCGCCAGCCTCGATCTTGACGGCGGGCCAGCAGCGGTTGCTGGCCATCGCCCGCGCCCTAGCGACGGAACCGCGCCTGCTGCTGCTGGACGAGCCGGCGGCCGGCCTCAACCCAAACGAGCGCCAACAGCTGGCGGCCATCATCCGCAAGCTGCACGCGGGCGGCATGACCATCCTGCTGGTGGAGCACGACGTCGATTTCGTCATGGGCCTGGCCGAGCGCATCGTGGTGCTGGACTACGGCCGCAAGCTGGCTGAAGGCTCGCCCGATCAGGTCCGCTCAAACATGGCCGTGATTGCAGCCTATTTGGGAGCGGACTGATGGCTGCTTTTTGTCATTCCGAGCTGCGCTCGGCATGACAAACGAGGCCAGGGCGCCACTGCTGCGGCTGGATCAGGTCGCGGTCCGGTACGGGCATGTGGAGGCGCTGGCGGGCATCGATATGGAGGTGCACGAGGGCGAGATCGTGGCGGTCATCGGCGCCAACGGCGCGGGCAAGACGACGCTGCTGAACGCCATCTCGGGCATGGTCCCGCTGGCTGGCGGCGAGATCCTGTACGGCGGCAAGCCCATCAATGGCCTGCAGCCCCAATCCGTCGTCCAGCGCGGCATCAGCCAGGTGCCCGAGGGGCGGCAGCTGTTCGCCGACCTGACCGTCCAGGACAACCTGGCGCTGGGCGTCTACTGCCGCTTCATCACGGGCGTGCGGCTGCTGTCCGGCTACGCCGCCTATGTGGCGGGCCGGGGGCAGCTTCGCCAGGAGCTGGACGAGGTGTTCGGCCTGTTCCCGCGGCTGAAAGAGCGCCGAGGGCAGCTGGCCGGCAGCCTTAGCGGCGGCGAGCAGCAGATGCTGGCCATTGGCCGGGCGCTGATGTCGCGCCCCAAGCTGCTGCTGCTGGATGAGCCATCCATGGGCCTGGCGCCGCTGCTGGTCAAGGACATTCTGTCGCACCTGGAGCAGCTGCGGGCGCGGGGCATCACCATCCTGCTGATCGAGCAGAACGCCAACCAGGCGCTGAAAGTGGCCGGCCGGGCTTACGCGCTGGAACGCGGGCGCATCCGCGTCGAGGGCAAAGCCAGCGATCTGCTGGCCAACGAGGATGTCCAGCGCGCCTATCTGGGCTCCCGGCAATTTGCTGGGGCGGCGCCATGAGCGCCGTCCTGCAGTTCGTGATTACGGGCGTCGCCGTGGGCGCGGTGTATGGCCTGGTGGCGCTGGGATTCGTGATCATCTACAACGTCACGGGCGTCGTGAACTTCGCCCAGGGCACGTTCCCCATGCTGGGCGGGTTCCTGATGGTTTCCCTGGTGGGCACGCGCCTGCCGCTGTGGGCGGCCATCATCGTGGACGCGCTGGTCGTGGCGCTGATCGGGCTGTCATTCTGCGCGCTGGCAGTGCTGCCGTTTCACGAGGCGCGCATCCCGCCATTGATCGTCACGCTCGGGCTGTCGCTTTCTTTCGAAGGCATCGCCTTCTTCGTGTGGAGCTTCAACCCGCTGTCCTACCCGCCGTTCTCCGGCAGCCAGGCGCTGTTCGTCATGGGCGCGGCGGTGTATCCGCAGGCGCTGTGGGTGATCGGCGTGGCGCTGCTGCTGGTGCTGCTGGTGTACGGCTTTTTCGAGCTGACGTTCCTGGGCAAGGCGGTACGCGCCTGCGCCCTGAACCGTCGGGCGGCCCAGCTGATCGGCATCGACGTGAACCTGATGGCGTTCATCGCCTTCGGGCTCAGCGCGGCGACGGGTGCGATCGCCGGCGCCATCATCACGCCGCTCATGCCGGTGACCTTCACGTCGGACGTCAACCTGGCCGTGAATGGCTTCGCGGGAGCAATCTTCGGCGGCCTCGAGAACCCCATGGCGGCGGTGGCCGGCGGCATCCTGCTGGGCATCGTGGGCGAGCTGGCCAAGGGATACATCGGCAATGGCTTCGACATCGTGGCCGCCCTGGTGCTGATGCTGGTAGTGCTGGTTTCCCGGCCTCAAGGTGTGTTTGCGACGCTGTTCACTCGGCGCGTGCAGACGGCATGAGGGCGCGCCGAGCCGCGCTGTGGATCGCGCCGCTGCTGGCGCTGGCGATCCTGCCGCGGCTGCTGCCGGGCAGCTTCGCGCTCACAGTGCTGACGCTGATCTGCCTCTACTCGTCGGTGGCGCTGGGGCTGCAGCTGCTGATGGGCTACGCCGGTCAGATCTCGCTGGGCCAAGGCGCGTTCTTCGGGATCGGCGCTTACGCCTACGGCATCCTGGCCGTCAAGTTCCACGTATCTCCCTGGCCAGCTCTGGTGGCCGCGGCGCTGATCAACGGCGCCATCGCGTATGTCATCGGCAAGCCAATCCTGCGGCTGTCCGGGCATCAGCTGGCGCTGGCCACGCTGGCGTTCGGAATCATCGTCGCCACACTCTTCAACCAGATGGCGGGGCTGACCGGCGGCGCGTTGGGTCTGGGCGGCATCCCGCACCTCAGCGTGGGCAGCTTCCGCTTCGACAGCGATCTGCGGAACGCCTACCTAGCGGAGGGTTTCGCCGCCGCCATGCTCATTCTGGCGCACAACATGATGCGCTCGCGGGTGGGCCGGGCGCTGCAGGCGCTGAGCGCCAACGAGCAGGCCGCCGCCTCGCTGGGCGTCGACGTTGCCGGGCACAAGCTGCACATCTTCGCGCTGAGCGCGGTGTTCGCCAGCCTGGCCGGCACGCTCTACGCGAGCTACCTCAGCTTCGTCTCGCCGGACGCGTTCAGCATCTTCACCTCGGTGCAGGTGCTGGTGATGGCCGCCGTCGGCGGCATAGCCACGGTCTGGGGCGCTCCGCTGGGGGCGGCCACCATCTTCCTGCTGCGCGAGGGCCTGGCCGCGCTGGCGAAAGGCCTGCCCAGCGGGTCAGACACGGTGCTGCAGATGATCGTCTTCGGACTGATCCTGGTGACGATCATGATCTTCCTGCCGCAGGGGCTGACCCGCGGGCTGCTCGACGTATGGCGGGCGCGGCGGTATGCGCCACAACAAACCCTCACCCCAGCCCTCTCCCAGAGGGAGAGGGAGTCTGCTAGCCCTTCGTAATCGTCGTGTCGAAGCAGCCGTCGCAGTTGGGCTTGATCGGCACAAGCTTGCCGTCTTTCACCTGAACCATCCCCAGCGCACTGATCGTCATGCCAACGTGGTTGTCGGGCGTGTATTCGAACGTGCCGTCGGCGCCATCGAACTTCGTCTTCTCAAGGGCGTCGACAATCTTGTCGCCATCGGTGCTCTTGGTCGTGCGGATGGCGTTGACCAGCATGTTGAAAGCGTCGTAGGCGTTGGCAGCGAACTCGTTCGGCTCCGCGTTGGCCACCTGCTTGTAGCGCGGGATGAAGTCCTCCAGCACCTTGCGCGAGGGATCGGTGGGCAGCAGGTAATCGAACACCTGCAGCTTGTTGGTGTTCATCACAGCGCCCTCGGCCGCGGGGCCAGCCGGTTTGACGAAGCCCTCGATGTCGGCCGCGGCGGCGCTGAACAGGATGGGCATCTTCATGCCCAGCGACTTGTAGTTCTTGGCCACCAGAATCTGCGGCCCGGAGCCTGAGCCCCAGACCACCAGCGCCTCGGCGCCGGAGCCATTGATCTTGGTCAGGTGCGAGGTCATGTCTGTGTCGCTGAGCTGGTAGGTCTCGTCGGCCACGTTGCTGATGCCGAACTTCGAGGAGTTGTTCTTGAGCGCCTCGGGGCCGGCCACGCCATAGGCGCCCGGATCGTGGATGACGGCGTACTTGGTGATCTTCTGCTTCTGCATGTAGCTCAGCAGGCTGGGCGCCATGACGCTGGTCGACGGCGCCGTCATGAAGATGTACTTCTTCTCGTTGACCGGCGTGACCTGGGCCTCAACGGCGGCGACAGTGACCTGCGGCAGCTTGGCCTGCATGGACAGCGGGATCACTGCCAGTGAGACCGAGCTGAACACCGGACCAATCATGGCGATGGGCTTCTGGTCGACGATCTTTTTGTAGGCGACCACGCCCTTGCTGGGATCGCTGGCGTCATCCTCGGTGATCATCTCCACGGGGTGGCCGTCGATGCCGCCGCTGGCATTGAGCTTCTTGACCTCGACGTCGATGGCGTTCTTGTCCGGCACGCCGAAGCTGGCCAGCGGGCCAGTCAGCGAGATCAGGAACCCGATCTTGTAGGGTGTGCCGGTGGCAGCTGCAGCGGCCGATGCTGCCGCGGACGCGGCGGGCTTGGCGGATGCGCTGCCAGAGGCGGCGGGCTTGGCACTTGCGGCAGCGCTGGCGGCCGGCTTGCTGGCGGCTGCCGAAGCCGCTGCTGGCGCCGAGGCCGGGCTGCTGCTGGCCGGCGCGGCGGCGCCGCCACAGGCTGCCAGCGCGAGTCCCAGGGCCGTCACGACGGAGCTGAATGACCATGAACGACGCATCGAACGAGACCTCCTCAGGAATGTTTGGCGGCACCATACCACGATTTCCCGGTGGCCAGGAACTTGCGAGCCAGCAAGCCGATAGCAACACGGACCGGGCTGGGACGTTGTAATCCCATGCCGGCGAGCGTGCAGCTGCCGGCGCGACATCGCTATCGGAGGTGAACCCGCATGAAGTACTTGCCCCATTCACTGGCGGCCGCGGCCGTGGCGGCCGGCCTGGCCGGACTGCTGCTGGCGCCAATGGCCTCGGCGCAGATCTCGCCAACGGCCACGCCAACCGTCACGCCCACGGTCACCAGCACGCCGGCGACGACAACGCCCACCGCTACTGCTACGACCACGCCGGCCGCCACAGCCGCTCCGGTCGCGACGGCCACGCCTAACCCGTCCACGCCGCACGACAACCGCTTCTTCTCGCAAACGGGCTTCCGCATCGACAACGACGTGTTCTGGAACTACTTCAATGCCCGCGGCGGACTGCCAACGTTCGGCTACGCGACGTCGCGCACGTTCCAGTTCCTGGGCTTCACCACGCAGTTCTTCCAGCGCCGCATCATGCAGCTCGGGCCTGACGGCAACGCGCGCCTGCTGAACCTATTCGACCAGGGGCTGTTCCCGTTCACCAACATCAACGGCTCGACGTTCCCCGCGCCCGACCCGTCCGTGATTGGCGCCGCGCCCGCGCCGGGCTCAGCCGGCTACGGGACGAACATCATCACCTTCATCCAGCAGAACGCCCCGAACACCTTCAACGGACGTCCGACCAACTTCTACAACACCTTTGCCTCGCAGGTGCCGCTGGCGGCGGCTTTCCCTAACGGCGGGGACACCACGCTGCTGCCCGGCTTCGACCTGGAGATGTGGGGCGCCGTGACCAGCCATCCGAGCGTCGACCCGGCCAACAACAACTTCATCTACCTGCGCTTCCAGCGCGGCATCATGATGTTCGACGGCTCGACCAACCTGACCCAGGGCGTGCTGTTGGCCGATTATTTCAAGTTCATCATCACCGGCGTGAACATCCCGCCCGACCTGGACCTGCAGGCCCGCGGCTCGAGCTTCTACAAGCAGTACAACAACTCACAGCCCAACGGCCTAAACAACCCGGGCCTGCTGCCAGGAACGAACATGCAATTCGCGTTCGATCCGCAGTAAGCTAACAGGGGGCCGGCGCAACAAACCGGCCCCCTGTTCCGTCAGCTAGATATGCAACTGTTCGTCGTACTCATCGTCATCGTCATCCTGCTGCTGGTCTGGTTTTCGTTTGTCGCGTTCGGGCTGCTCATCCATTTCATCCCATGGATCGTCATCGGCCTTGTCGCAGGGGCGATTGCCAGCGCTGTCACCGGCAGCCGGCACGGCATCCTGGGGGACATTGGGCTGGGCTTGCTGGGCTCGGTGCTGGGCGGCTTTCTGATGCGCGTGGTATTCCACTGGAATGCCCGCGGCTTCATCGAGGACATCCTGGTGGCGATCGCCGGCGCGGTCATCATCCTGCTGATCGGCAAAGCGTTCAGCCGGCCGGCCCGTTCCTACTGAGCTGCTAGTCCTCGTTTGCCCGGCAGCGCAGCTACCGCCGGGTCAGATGATCTGGATCCCGCAGGCTCGCGGCGAAATCATGGTAGCCAACGTCGGCGGCGAGCTGCACGCTATGGACAATGTGTGCTCGCACAGCGGCGGTTCGCTGGCCGATGGCTGGCTCGAAGGCACGACCGTCATCTGCCCTCTCCACGGCTGGGAATTCGATGTGACCACCGGCTGCTGCACGCATATCACCAACGAATGCCTGCAGACGTTCCCGGTAGTGGTGAAGGACGGCGACATCTACGTCGCCGTCCCCGACAATTAAGCCGTGACCCTGCAGGAATTCTGCCAGGCGAACCGGCAGCGGCAACTCGAGTGGTTGATCGAGTACGTGCGCATGCCCAGCATCAGCAGCAGCCCCGAGCACGCGCAGGAGGTCCGGCGGTGCGGCGAGTGGTCGGTGCGCGAGATGGAGCGCATCGGGCTGCGCAACGGCCGCCTGCTGGAGACGGGAGGCCACCCCGTGGCCTACGCCGAGTGGCTGGAGG
>DATGVV010000575.1:0-1654 GCA_035299885.1 Chloroflexota bacterium
ACCGTCCGGTCGCGCGTATGACCGGACTCGAGCATCCGGGACGCGGATGCCTCGCCGTGGTGCGTCTCGATCTCTTGACTGTTCATGGTCCGTTCGTTCTCCTCTCTCGAATGCTTGCTGATGGTGAGTAGTGTGCTCGACCAGACGGACATGATCGATGGGCACCATCAGCCAGGCATTCTTGTCCCCCTGGCGATGACGCGGTGGACAAGATTGATCGGCATTCTTGTCCTCTAGCGAGGACCAGAATGCAGGATGCCCGGTGAGCGGGTTAGCGGGTCAGGGGCGGCAGGCCGAGCGCCCGTCGGGCCCGCTGGACGTATTTGGGAATGTTGTCGGGCCCGCGGACTCCGAACCAGGCCGCCACCATGCGTGCGGTCAGATCCCGCGGGCTGTCGCCTCGATCGAGTGCGGCCTTCACGGTCTCGGTCGGGAATGCATGGACGCGTGGTGGGGGGAGTCCGGGCTGCCGGCGCCAGAGGTTCCAGAAACGCTGGAGCGCGGCCAGCGCCTGGGGAGCATACCCCTTCCGCCCCTGGCGACACATTTGGACGCGGTCCAGCAGCGGGTCATACAGCCGGAGCAGCGGCGCTGGCAGGATGACATGACCGGAACCCTTGGGACGCCCGGCCTTCTGCGCATAGTCGAAGGCGGCCAGGCGCTCCACAATCTCGTCAGCGCTCCCAGCCGAGCCCATGACCTGCTCCATCAGCGCCGCGTGAAATCGTCGCGCCCACTTCGGGTCTTTCTTGGAGACGGCTTTCCAGAGCACGCCGTAAAAGGCCTCAAACAGTTGGATGGGCCAGGCGTGCGCTGTCACCGAAAACTCGTCCACGGGCGCACCTTGCCAGGGCGCCGAGAATGGGACCCGCTCTATCGGCGGTGGCAGCTGGAAGTCCTCAGCGTGATCACCGCGGCGTTTCTGCGACGGAGACCTGCTGCGCTTCTTCGCGCGACGCGCCGCCATGGCGTTAGTGTTGCGCAGCTCATTGCGGGATGTCCAGGTGCTTGGAGTGGGTCATGCAGCGGAAATGGGGAGGAGACCGACGCGTCGACCTCCTCGGGGGTCATGAGGACGATGGTCTTGCAGTGGGCACCGCCTGAGGCGCTCACCGCCAGCGAAACAGCCGAGGCGCTGGCGTGGTCCGGCACATCGGCGATGACGAAGGCGTCGGCGCCGCCGAAGGCGAAGTAAAAGGACTCGATCTTGCCGCCGACGCTCTTGGCCGCTTGCTCGGCCGCGGCCCGCCGCTTGCTCACCACGCACGCTCGGCGTTTACCCAGCCGTGCACGCGTCCACTTGGCTTGACGGGTTCGGTCACCGGGCCTACGCTCGATCCGCTTGGCGGCGATCTGGTTTCGAGCCCAAGGAGGACCCCGATGCCGACATACATGGTGCAGGCGTCCTACACGAGCACCGCATGGCATAAGTTGGTCCAGCGGCCCGAGAACCGGATGGAGGCGCTCAAGCCTGTGATCGCCAAACTCGGCGGCGAGATCCTGGTTTGGTACTACACGTTCGGCGAGTACGACGTGGTTGTCCTCTTCGAGGTGCCCAGCAATGCCAATGCGGCGGCGGTTTCCATGGCCATCGCCGGCAGCGGGGCCGTGAAGGACTTCAAGACCACGGTGCTCATGTCGCCTGACGAGGGAT
>DATGVV010000576.1:0-15345 GCA_035299885.1 Chloroflexota bacterium
GGCCCCCAAACAGAAAGCCGACGCCGTGCCGGTGAGCACGTAAGCCTTTTCCGCCGGCGCCCGGAGCGCCGCCGCCAGCTCGCCCATCCCCTCCGGAGTCATCGTCCGCGGGATCGTGAGGATGGCGAGGCCGTGTGCGGAGGACCTAGACACCCGACAGGATGACCGACTTCTCCTCCGTATAGTGGTCGAGCACGTCGGTGCCGTGCTCCTTGCCGATGCCGCTGTGCTTCCAGCCGCCGAACGGCAGCTCGTCGTAGGCCACCTGGATTGAGTTCACCCACGTGTAGCCTGCCTGGATTTCGTCGATCGCCCGCTGCGCCTTGCCGAAGTCGCGGGTGAAGATCGATGACCCCAGGCCGTACTCCGTATTGTTGGCCCTCTGGAGGGCTTCCTCGAAGTCCTTGACCACCATGATCGGCAGCAGCGGTCCGAAGGTCTCCTCTTTCCACACTCGGGCATCCTCGGGCACGTCGCTGATGACCGTTGGCTCGAAGTAGTAGCCCTGGTCGAATCCGTTGCCCGTTGGCCGCTTGCCGCCGGCCAGCACCTTGCCTCCGCGATCGATCGCGTCCTTCAGCTGCGACTCGATGCCGGCCCGGCCGCCCTCAGTGTGCATTGGCCCCATCTGCGACTGCTGGTCGGTGCCTGGGCCGACTTTCAGCCGCTGGGCGCGACCGACGATCTTTTCGATGAACTCTTCGGCCACTGGCTCCTGGACGTACACCCGCTTGACCGCCAGGCAGGCCTGCCCGCAGTTGAAGAAGCGGCCGATGGCAATGGACTTGGCCGCCAGCTCCACGTCGGCGTCGTCGCACACGATGGCCGGGTCGCTGCCGCCCAGCTCCAGCGTCACGCGCTTGATCTCGGCCGCGGCGCTGGCCAGCACGTGCTGGCCAGTGACCGTCTCGCCAGTGAAGCCGATCTTGCGGACCAGCGGATGCCGGATGAGCTCCTCGCCCACCACGCTGCCCGGCCCGGTGACCACGTTCAGCACGCCCTCGGGCAGGCCCGCCTCATACATCAGCTCGGCCAGCCGCAGCGTCGACAGCGGCGTCGTGCTGGCCGGTTTGGCCACCACAGTGTTGCCCACCGCCAACGCAGGAGCCATCTTGTTGGCGAACAGCGTCAACGGGAAGTTCCAGGGGATGATGGCGCCTACCACGCCCATCGGCCGGCGCACCACCAGGCCCATGGCCTTGTACTGCGGCAGCGACATCTGCTGGCCCTTGAGGTGGCCGCCCGCTACCAGTCCGGCGTACATCTCGATGCCGGCCGCAAACCGATCCGCCTCGATGTGCGAGTCGCGGATTGGTTTGCCCTGCTCGGCCGTCAGCAGCTTGGCCACTTCCTCCAGGTGCTCGCGCACGTGGGCTGCCGTCTTCAGCAGGATGGCCGATCGCTGGTGGGCCGGCATGGCCGACCACTTTGGGAACGCCGCCGCGGCGGCCTCGATGGCGCGGCGGGCGTCCTCAGCACTGCCCTTGGGAACCTTGTCGACGACTTCTTTGGTAGCTGGGTTTCGGACCTCCATCGTCTCGCCGTTGGCGGCGGTGACCGGCTGTCCGTTGATGATCATCAGTGCCATAGCTCACTCCTGGCCCGGTTCATTTTTGTCATTCTGAGCGAAGCGAAGAACCTTCTCGTCGCGCAGCGAAGTATCCGCATCCACCTTCGCGGATAATGGTTCAGCGACTAAATCAATCTACCACTGAGAGAGAGGAGCCCGAGTGGCAGACGAAACGACCGAGCAGACTCCGCTGACCCTGAGCCGCGAGGCTGGCGGCGTGGGGCTCATCCACATCAACCGCCCGCCCGCCAATAGCTACAACCGGGTGTTTATCGACACCCTCGATGCGCTGGTCGATGAGATCCGCTTTGACGACGGCATTAAAGGCGTGGTGCTGGTCAGCGACGTGCCGAAGTTCTTCTCCGCCGGCGCCGACATCAACATGTTCCGCGAGACCAGCCCCATGCAGCGGGCGATGACCATCCTGCACATGCACGAGGTGCTGCAAAAGGTGGAGCGCACGCCCAAGGTTTTCGTTGCCGCCCTCAGCGGCCACACCCTCGGCGGCGGCCTCGAGATCGCCCTCGCCTGCGACTTCCGCTTTGCGGCCGAAGGCGAGTACCGCATCGGCCTGCCCGAGGTTACCCTCGGTCTGCTGCCCGGCAACGGCGGCACCCAGCGTCTGCAGCGGCTCATCGGCAGTGGCCAAGCCCTGCACATGACCCTCACCGGCGAGCCGGCCAGCCCCCAGCGAGCCCTGGAGCTGGGCATCGTCGAGCGCCTGGTGCCCGCCGACAAGCTCCACGAGGAGGCCATCGCTTACGTCCGCAAGCTCGCCACCGGCGCCAGCTTCGCCGTCGGCAACATCAAAGTCGCCAGCAAAACCGGCGCCGAGCTGCCCCTCGATGGCGCGCTAGCCTTCGAGCGCGAAGCCCTCTGGGGCGTCTTCGCCAGTGAAGATGCCGCCGAAGGCCTAGCCGCCTTCAAAGAAAAACGCGCGCCGCAATGGAAAGGTCGCTAGGCTTTTGGACTGCTAACGCTGTCCTAAAAGTCGCTCCGCGTCCTGCAGGTCGACGATGACTTGTCGCATCACTACCTGCTTGATGTAGAGTTGGTAGGGCACGTCCAAAATCGCAGCGGCTCGCTTGATGAGTCGTACTTGCTCACGCCCCCAGCGGATGTTTACCCGCATCTCGCCCGCGGCCTCATGCTCCCGGTCGTGCTCTTCCAGCAACCGTAGCGCGTCGGGGTCGCTCTCGCGTTCTCTGCCCAGCACCTTATAGCCCTGGGATCTCGGCATCGCTCGCCTCCTTTCTATCGCAGCTGATGACTACGACCTCCTCGTCGACCCGCTTCGCGTACCAGGCCCACAGCAGGGATGTGACTTTCCGTATCGCTCACGAACCGCAAATGCGCTGTATCCTCGCTCCGCCCGCCACTGAAGAACGTGTCAAGTGCTTCGTCAATCGTTGTCCCGTGCGCGTTCACAACATGCAGCTCGCCATCTGGGTCGTAATAGAACCGAAACACAACGCCGTTGCATGCAACCCTGAGGCATTCGCGCTCCGGCACTGCATCAATAGTAGCTGTTCGGATTCACCTTGGGAGTACAACGGGAGTTGCTGCAGAAACAGAAAGGGCCTCCCACGATGGGAGGCCCTCGCCTAGCGACTAACGTCTAGCGACTAGCGCTTAGAAGTACTTCCGCCCTTCCTTTTCGTCCGGGATCTGCAGGCCCATGTCTTCGATCATGGGGTTCACTTCGGCCAGGTAGTCGGCGCGGGCTTGGGCGTTGGGGCGGCGCTTCAGGCCCCAGTGCATGAACCGCTCCGAGCGGTGCGACTCCGAGTTGCCGAACATATCCAGCGCCTTCGGGTACCAGTAGTTCACCCGTTCCTGGATGCGCTTGCGCTGCCCATCGTCCTCCGACTGCGCCATGCGGCGGGTTTCCTCTTCGCCGTGCGCAATGTGCCCCTGCTCCTCGAGCAGCATGGGCGCCATCAGGCGGTCCAGAGGCATGTAGCTGCCGCCGACGTACTCGTCGAGCTGGAAGCGGCCGACGCGGTCCACCAGGAAGCCAAAGACGGCGTAGCCCTCCCACGTGTTGATGACGTCCCGGAAAGCCTCCACGTAGCGCTCCATGTTCGAGCGCTTCAGCAGGTAGGTGGTGTCCACGCCCAGGTCGTTGGCCAGCTGGCACATCTTCCGGAAGTGGTCGATTTCCTCACCCGCGGTGCGGGCGACGATCAGCTTGTCTTTGTCCGTGGGAGCGTTCAGCAGCATGTCCTTCACGTACAGGTGCGGGCCGCCGATCTCACAGTCGGCCTGGATCTGGAGGACTCGCCGCAGCAGGTCGCCGTACTCGGGATCCAGCTTGTCGACGTCCTTGGTCTCAACTTTGTCGGTGAACACTCGCTCCTCGCTTCACATTTTTATACGGTCGTGTATGATTTGCAGCATAACCCCTGGCCGGGCGTTTGTCAAAAGGCCAGGTATGCTAAAGAACTGAAGCAAATCTGGGAGGCTAACGATGGCAATCGATGTGCGGGAGCCCGTTACTCGAAGCGCTGAGTCGGCAAGGATAGCCTCGCTGGAGGACATCCGGACACTGCCGGCGACGGTCAACTGGCTCCGGTCCCAGGGGCTCCTCCTCGAGACCGACGTCGAGGTCGATGGCGACCTCGAGCTGACCGGCATCCAGAAGACGCTGGACGGCAGCTACCCGATCCTGTTCAACAACGTCAAGGGCTACCCGCATGCGCGCGCGGTCACGAACCTGTTCGCCAACTACGACATCCTGGAGAAGATGTTCGGCTGGGACGGCCCGACCGATCGCACCAGAAAGCTGGCCCATGCTCTCACGCACCCCCTCAAGCCGGTTGAGGTCTCCCAGTCCGAGGCGGCCTGCCAGCAGGAGGTCATTACCGATGACCTCGACGTGAACAAGTACATCATGAACATCCGCCACACCCACCTGGAGACCGAGCTGACCATTGGCAGTGGCAACAGCGTGGTGGTGGGCGACTACTTCCACGGCGGCAGCCACATCGGTTACAACCGCATGTGCTTCCGCTGGGGCAACGTCGGCACCTTCCAGTCCGCCCCTGGCGCCCACATGTGGCAGATCATCTCCGAGCACTACCACGACGAGAAGCCCATCCCGCTCACCATGTGCTTCGGCCTCCCGCCGGCCTGTACGCTGATTGCAGGCGGCGGCTTCGACTACGTGGTCTTGCCGCGCGGCGCCGATGAGCTGGGCGCGGCCGGCGCGGTGCAAGGCGCGCCTATCCGGCTGGTCAAGGCCAAGACGGTCGATGCCTGGGCCGTGGCCGATTGTGAGTACGTCCTGGAGGGCTACCTGCACCCGCGCGACAAGCGCTACGAGACCGCCGAGTCCGAGGCCGCCGGCAAGCAGGGCAAGTTCTTCTTCCATCCCGAGTGGGCGGGCTACATGGGCAAGGCCTATAAGGCGTCCACCTTCCACGTCACAGCCATCACCATGCGCCGCCGCGAAGAGAAGCCGATCATCTTCCCCCTCGGCGTCCACATGGCCGACGACGCCAATATCGACACCACCGTCCGCGAAGCGGCCATCTATGAGCTGTGCGACCGGTTACAGCCCGGCATCATCCAGGACGTGAATATCCCCTACTGCATGACCGACTGGGGCGGGGCCATTATCCAGGTCAAGAAGCGCAACAAGATCGAGGACGGCTGGCAGCGCAACTTCCTGGCCGCCATCCTGGCCTGCAGCCAGGGCATGCGCCTGGCCATCGCGGTCGACATGGATATCGACATGTACAGCATGGACGACATCATGTGGGCGCTGACCACCCGCGTGAACCCGAGGATGGACATCCTCAACCCGCTCCCGGGCGGCATCGGCCAGACCTTCCAGCCGGCGGAACGCATGACCGCCGGCGACAAGGAGTGGACTGCCGCCAACACCACCTTCGAGGGTGGCATGGGCATCGACGCCACCATGCCGTTCGGCTATGAGCAAGACTTCCACCGCCCGGTGTACCCGGTGGACCGCGTAGAACTGAAGAAATGGTTCAGCGACTCCGATATTGTCAAAGGCAAGGCGCTGATGCGCGGCTGGGTGGAGTCGTTGGCGCGCACCGGCCGCTAGGCGTGGCGCATGTCATTCTGAGCCGCAGGCGAAGAACCTTCCCGTCTGCGTGATCCGAGAAGATCCTTCGCTTCGCTCAGGATGACCGACAAGCCGGAGGCGCCCCTAGAGGGCCTGCGCGTCCTCGACCTGGCGGGCGAGCTTGGCCTCCTGTGCGGTCGCACGCTCGCCGACTTGGGAGCCGATGTCGTCAAGGTCGAGCCGGCGGAGGGCGAACCCGCCCGGCGGCTCCCGCCGTTTGCCGGCGACGAGCTGGGGCTGGAGCGCAGTCTTACCTGGCTGGCCGGCAACGTCAACAAGCGCGGCATCACCTGCAACCTGCAGGTCGAGAGCGGGCGCGATCTGTTTCGCCGGCTGGTGGCCACAGCTGACGTCGTGATCGAGAGCTTTGCGCCGGGCGAGCTCGATCGGCTCGGCCTCGGCTACGATGCCCTGGCGGCCATCAACCCGGCGGTCATCCTGACCAGCGTCACGCCCTTTGGGACCGAAGGCCCCCTGGCCGGCTGTCCGGCCTCGGACCTGGAGATCAGCGCCTCCAGCGGCAGTTTGTGGCTGGCCGGCGACCCTGACGGCCCGCCAGTCCGGACCTCCCTGCCCCAGTCGCCCAGCTGGACGGGCATGTGCGCCGCCATGGGCACGCTGATGGCCGTGCTGGCGCGAGATGCCATCGGCCGCGGCCAGCACGTCGACGTCTCGGGCCAGGCCAGCATGATCACCGCCATCTCGCACGCGCCGGTGTTCTGGGACCTGCTGCGCGAGGAGCAGGTGCGCTCCGGTCCCTATCTCACTGGCCGCAGCGTGACCGGCGCCAACTACCGCATGATCTGGCCCTGCCGCGACGGCTACGTGGCCTTCGCCCTGTACGGCGGCCCGGCCGGCCGCCACACCTCCAAGCAGCTGGTCGGCTGGATGGAGGAGCTCGGTGTCGATCCCGGAGCCATGAAGAAGGTCGATTGGGACAGCTTCGAGGTAACGACCGCTACCCCCGAGCTGGTGCGCGCGCTGGAGGAGTCCGTCGGGCCCTTCCTGCTCAAACTGACTCGCCAGGAGTTCTTCAGAGGCGTGGTCGCTCGCAACATGCTGGGCTATCCGGTGGCCACGGTTGAGGACATCTGGCAGGACGAGCAGCTCGTAACCCGCGGCTTCCATCAGGAAGTCAGTGTGCCCTGGAGCGGCGAGACTCTGCCTTTCCCCGGCAGCTTCGCCCTGTTCGACGGCTGCCGTCCCGCCCTGCGCCGCACCGCGCCGCGCTTAGGCGAGCACAACACCGAAATCTACTGCGGCGAGCTCGGCCTCAAGCTCGACGAGCTCGTGGCCCTCCACGAGGCAGGCGTGATATGAGGAGCCATGAGCCAGGAGCCAGGAGCCAGGGTGGCTCCGAGTCTCCCACGTCGCTCGGCGGAGGGGAAGAGGCAGCCGGCTCCCGGCTCCCGACTCCCGGCTCCCAGGCTTGCGGCGGCCTGCGCGTCATCGAGTTCGGCGGCTTCGCCGCTGGGCCCGTGGTCGGCAAGCACATGGCCAATTACGGCGCCGAGGTCATCCGCATCGAGTCGCGCCGCGCCCTCGATGGCTTCCGCACCCACTACCCGCCCTACAAGGACAACGTGCCCGGCACCGAGCGCGCCGGCATCTTCAGCTTCTTCAACGACGGCAAGCGCAGCGTGACCATCAACCTCAAGACGCCTCGCGGCTGCGAGCTGGCACGCGAGCTGGTGGCTAAGTCCGATGTGGTCGTCGAGAACTTCACGCCCGGGACCATTGCCCGCCTGGGACTGGGCTATGACGTGCTGTCGCAGGCCAACCCTGGCCTGGTGATGCTGAGCACCTGCAACCAGGGCCAAACGGGCCCGCACGCCAATCATCCCGGCTTCGGCAGCCATTTGACGTCGCTGGCCGGGTTCACGCACCTGCTCGGCTTCCCCGGCGAGACCCCCTCGCTGCTGTACGGCCCCTACATCGATTACGTCGCCGTCGGCTTTGGGACCATCGCCGTGCTGGCCGCGCTGGCCCGCCGCAAGCGAACCGGTAAGGGCGCTTACATCGACCTGTCGCAGTATGAAACCGGTGCGCAGTTCATGGCGCCCGCACTGCTCGACTATTTCGTGAACGGCCGCGTCCCCACCCGCGCCGGCAACCGCCATCCCTCCGCGGTGCCGCACGGCGTCTTCCCCTGCCGCGGCGAGGAGAAGTGGGTGGCGCTGAGCGTCGCCGATGACGCCGAGTGGCAGCGCTTCGTGGAGGCCATCGGCGAGCCCGCCTGGACCGCCGAGCCGGTATTCGCCACCATCGAGGATCGCAAGGCCAACGAGGACCGCCTCGAGGGCCTGGTCGGCGAATGGACCCGCCAGCGCGACCGCGAGGGAGTGGTGAAGCAGCTTCGCGCGGGTGGCTTGTGCGCGTATCCGGTGAACTCCATGGCCGATCTGTTCAGCGATCCGCAGCTGCTGCACCGGCAGACCTGGCGGCCCGTGGAGCACCCCGTGCAGGGCAACGTCCACGCAGCTGCGCCGCCGTTTACCCTGAAATCGACACCTCCCCAGCTGGAACGGCCAGCGCCCTGCCTCGGCGCCGACAATTCCTACGTCCTGGGCGAGATACTTGGACTGACTGACGCGAATATCGACGAGCTTGCCCGCGAGGGCGTGCTCGACTAAGGGAGAGGACATGGCCGAAACACGCTTCCTGGTTGATACCTATCAGGACTGGATCCACAACGAGGGCATCCCGATCGTCGAGGACTTCGGGATCAACCTGCTCGGCGTCGAGACCAAACCCTGGCCGCGCATGGGCGGCAAGGGCGCCTTCACGCTCATGAAAGGCCGCGGCGACTTCCTGGACACCTATATCCTGGACATTGCCCCCGGCGGCGAGACCGAGCCGCAGAAGCACCTGTTCGAGGAGGTGATATACGTCCTCGACGGCCGCGGCAGCACCACCATCGAGGACTCCAGCGGCGCAAAGCACAGCTTCGAGTGGGGCACCAAGAGCCTGTTTGTGCTGCCCTTGAACTGCCGCTACCAGCACTTCAACACCAGCGGCCAGAAGGCGGCCCGCATCGTCTCGACTACCAACCTGCCCATGATGCTGAATGCCTTCCACAACGACGACTTTATCTTCCACAACCCGTTTGCCTTCCCCGAGCGCCTGGGCGAGGAGAAGTACTTCAAAGGGGACGGCGAGTTCATCCCCATGCGCCCCGGCCGCCACATGTGGGAGACCAATTTCGTGCCCGATCTCGGCACCTTCAAGCTGCAGGAGTGGAAGGAGCGCGGCGCTGGAGGCTCCAACATCATGTTCGTGTTGGGCGATGGCACCATGCACGCCCATGTCTCGGAGATGCCGGTGGGCACCTACAAGAAGGGCCATCGCCACGGTGCCGATTTCCACGTGTTTGCCGTTTCCGGCGGGGGCTACAGCCTGTACTGGTACGAAGGTGAGCAGGAAATCCAGCGCTTCGACTGGCAGCACGGTGCCGTGTTCGCGCCCACCAACATGCTCTTCCACCAGCACTTCAACACCAGCACCGAGCCGGCTCGCTACCTGGCCGTCGCCTTCGGGGGCCTGCGCTACCCCTTCACCGAGGACAAGAAGAAGACCTTCCTCGGCATGGACGTGGACGTCAAGGCCGGCGGCCGCCAGATCGAGTACGAGGACCAGGATCCGCGTATCCACCAGATGTTCGTCGACGAGCTGGCCATAAAGGGCCTGAAGTCCAACATGGACCAGTTCAAAATCCCCGTGCTCGCTGCCTAGCAGTGGGTACGTTTTCGGTCCCCATTCAAGTGGGTGACCACGAGGGCACCCGCTGGCATGACCTCGAGGCCCTCGTGGACACCGGAGCCACGTTCACGGTGATCCCGCCGGAGGCATGGGAGTCACTAGGTCTGACGACGTCGCATCGCCTCCCTTTCGAGCTCGGAGACGGACGACGGGTCGAGCTGGATCTCGCAGAAGCCCGAGTACGGATCGATGGCCAGGATCGCGTCGGCTACGTGGTGGCAGGTGAACCTGGTTCTTCGGCGCTCCTGGGGGCCGTCACGCTGGAGACGTTCCTCTTGGCGCCCGATCCGGTACACAAGCGCCTAGTCCCTGTAACTGGCCTGCTGCTTTAGTGGATCACGATTTCGGGGGCATCGACCACAGCCACATCCACGAGATCGTCTTCCCCGACCACCACGCTGGCGGTCCCGAGGACGAGGTCGAGCCGGAAGAGCTCGCCTCGCTCGCCTGGAGGATCGACAACGTCGAGCTGCTGACCGTCGGCGTCGACGTCGGTTCCTCCACCTCGCACCTGCTGTTCGCACGTCTGCACCTGCAGCGGCTGGCCCAGACGCTGTCCAGCCGCTTCGCGGTGGTCAAGCGCGAGGTACTGCACCGATCGCCGGTGCTGCTGACCCCCTACCGCCCCGACGGGCTGATCGACGTAGACGAGCTGG
This sequence comes from Chloroflexota bacterium, assembly GCA_035299885.1. GTDB lineage: Bacteria > Chloroflexota > JAJPGV01 > JAJPGV01 > JAJPGV01 > DATGVV01. Next base: position 10,079 of record DATGVV010000576.1, read on the forward strand.
AGCGCTTCATCGCGCGCTCGTACAAGGAGGCCGGCCTTAAGCCGGAGCGGGTCGATACCGGCGCCGTGATCCTCACCGGCGCTGCGCTGGAGCGAGCCAATGCGCGAGCGGTCGCGGACCTGTTCGCTCGCGAGGGCGGCAAGTTCGTGTGCGCCTCCGCCGGCCACAATCTGGAGGCCATCCTGGCGGCCCACGGTTCGGGCGCCACCAGCCTGTCGCACCAGCGCGGCGACACGCTGCTGCACATTGACGTCGGCGGCGGAACCACCAAGTTCGCCCTGGTGTCCGATGGGGACGTCCTCCAGACCGCTGCCGTGCACGTCGGCGGCCGTCTGGTGGCCGTGGACGAGCAGGAGCGGGTGGTGCGCATCGAGCCCTCGGCCGAGCTTATTGGCCGTGCGGCCAGCGTGGACGTCATCATGGGCCAGCCGCTGAGCGCTGAGGATCGCCGCCGCTTGAGCGAGATCATGGTGTCGGTGCTGCTCGAAGTCGCTCAGGGCAAGCCAAAGTCGGAGCTCGCTCGCGAGCTGATGCTCACGCCGCCGCTGGATCTCTCCGGCATAAAGCCGCCAGCCGCCTGGAGCTTCTCAGGCGGCGTCGCTGAGTACATCTACGGCCACGAGGCGGGCCGTTTCGGCGATCTGGGCGCCGATCTGGCCGCCGAGCTGCGCCAGCGTCAGCTCCCAGCCGGCGTCGTACAGGCGGGCGAGGGCATCCGGGCCACCGTCATCGGCGCGTCGCAGTTTACCCTGCAGCTCAGCGGCAACACCCTCCATATCTCGAATCCCGCGGTGTTGCCGGTCCACAACCTGCCCGTAGTCCACCCGCGGCTGCCGGCACAGCTCAGCGCTGAGGGCGTGCGGGACGCCATCAACGAGTCCTTCCGCCGTCTGGACCTACGCGAGGGCGAGCAGCCTGTCGCGCTGGCCATCTCGTGGCAGGGCGAGCCCCGCTTCGCCACCTTGCGGGCGTTGGCCGGCGGCATCGCCAAGAGCATGCCTCGCACGCTGGCCGGCGGTCTCCCGCTCGTGCTGGCTCTGCGAGAGGATGTCGGTCGTGCCCTCGGTTGCATCCTGGAGGAGGAGTTCGACGTCCGCGCCGATCTCGTCTCCATCGATGGCCTGCAGCTCCTTGAGCTGGACTACATCGACATCGGCGAGCTGATTCAGCCCGCGAACGTCGTGCCAGTGGTGGTCAAGTCGCTGGCTTTTCCGAACAGCTGTCCCCTCTCCCGCCAGTTCGCCGTCCGCGTAGGACCGGGAGAGGGCTAGGGTGAGGGAACCCACTACTTGGCGGGCTCGATCGCTCCCTCCTCGCCTAAAAACGCGTACCGATAATCCCGCGGCGGGACAAACGTCTCCTTGATCGTGCGCGGGCTCACCCAGCGGATGAGGTTCCACAGCGAGCCGGCCTTGTCGTCAGTGCCGGAGGCCCTGGCCCCGCCGAACGGCTGCTGGCCCACCACCGCGCCGGTCGGTTTGTCGTTGATGTAGAAGTTGCCCGCGGCATGCCGCAGCTCCGTCTCCGCCTGCTGGCTGGCCGCGCGATCGGTGGCGAACACCGCGCCGGTCAGCCCGTAGGCGGTGGAGCTGTCGATCAGCCGCAGCGTGTCAGCGTAGTCGCGGTAGACGTACACGGTCACGATGGGGCCGAACAGCTCCTCCCGCAGCAGGCCTGAGGCGGGGTTGTCCGTCAGGACCACCGTTGGCTCCACGAAATACCCCTCACGGTCGTCTGTCCCGCCGCCGGTCAGCACCTCCGTCCCAGCCGTCGAGCGGGCCTCCTCGATGGCGGCGCGGTGCCGCTCGAAGGCCGCCCGGTCGATGACCGCGCCCATGAAGTTCCGGAAGTCGGCCACGTCGCCCATCCTGATCGTGGCGACCTCGGCCACAAGCCGCTCCCGTACCGCCGGCCAGATGTCCTCGGCCACGAAGATGCGCGAGCTGGCCGAGCATTTCTGACCCTGGTACTCGAAGCTGCCGCGGATGATGGCTGCCACCACCGCGTCCACGTCAGCGCTCGCGTGGGCCACGATGAAGTCCTTGCCGCCGGTCTCGCCCACCACCCGCGGGTAGTTACGGTAGTTGGCGATGCGCTCGCCGATGGCTTTCCACATGCCGTGGAACACGCCGGTTGAGCCGGTGAAGTGCACGCCCGCCAGCTCTTCGCTGGCCAGCGCCGCGTCCCCAATCTCGGACGCGCGGCCGTACACCAGATTGATGACGCCGTCCGGCAGGCCGGCGGCGCGCAGCAGCTGCACGATAAACCACGCCGAGTACGTGGCCGCCGAAGCGGGCTTCCAGACCACGGTGTTGCCCATGAGCGCCGGGGCCGTCGGCAGATTGCCGGCGATCGACGTGAAGTTGAACGGCGTGACCGCAAACACAAAGCCCTCCAGCGGGCGGTACTCCATCCGGTTCCAGACCCCGGGCGATGACTCTGGCTGCTCGTCGGACAGCCTGGCCGCGTACTCGACGTTGAAGCGCCAGAAGTCTGCCATCTCGCACGCGGCGTCGATCTCCGCCTGGTGGACAGTCTTGGACTGGTTCAGCATGGTGGCTCCGTTGATGGTGTTGCGCCACGGGCCGGCCAGCAGGTCCGCCGCCCTCAGGAAGACGGCCGCCCGCTCCTCGAATGAGGTCCGCGACCAGGTTGCCCAGGCCTCCTTGGCCGCCGCGATGGCGCGCTGCACTTCGGCCGTGCCGCCCATGTGAACCTCCGCCAGCACGTGGCTGTGGCAGTGCGGCATCACCGCCTGCGCCAGCTCGCCGGTGCGCACCTGCTGACCGCCGATTATCGAGGCGATCTCGATGCGCTGGCCAGCCATCGAGCCGAGCGTCTCCCGCAGCGCCTTCCGCTCCGCCGTCCCAGGCGCATACGAAAGGACCGGCTCGTTCACAGCCTTAGGCGGGCGGTAGCTCATAGCCTGAGCGTACCTTGTTCCCTCTCCCTCCGGAGAGGGCTAGGGGAGAGGGTTCTACCCCTGGAACAGCTCCACCAGGTTGCCCGCCGGATCATGCACGAACAGCTGCACGCCGCGCCCCGGCAGCGTTTGCTCGTCGTACTGGATGCCTTCCCCCTCCAGTGTGCGCTTGGCCTCTTGAATGTCGTCCACTGCGAGCGCGAAGTGCGCGCCGATTGGCCGCCCCGAGGGCGTTTGATTCACCCGTTCGCCGATGGGCGTATGGATCTGGGCGCCGCCGGGGATGTTCCACCACATGAGCCTTCGCTCGTCGCTCCAGGGCATGCTCGGATCCCGCTGCAGCCCCAGCACGCGCCCGTAGAAGTCCTCCGCCTGGTCGGGCGTCTGCAGCCGCACATTGGCGTGATGCATTGCCTTGACTTTGATACCCACGACTCAGCTCCTAACGTGAGGGTTAGGTTATTGTATTCCGAGGTGAGGCGTTCTTCGGGGCTGGGCGCCTTCCAGTACCCGAACTACACCTGGTACTGGGTCAGCCAGGTCACGACCAACATCGGCACCTGGATGCAGCAGGTAGCCACTGGCTGGCTGGTGCTCCAGATCACCGATTCGCCCGCTTTTCTGGGCTACAACGCCGCCTTCCAGGCGGTGCCCATCCTGGTTTTTGCCCTTATCGGCGGCGTGGTCGCCGATCGCTTCAACCGCTACCACCTGATGACCGCCTCGTACGTGGTGCAGATCCTGCCCGACGCCGCGTTGGCCTGGCTGGTCATCAGCGGCAACATCCGCGTCGAGCACGTGTTCGCCTACTCGGTGGTCACGGCCACGATCAACGGCCTCAGCACGCCGGCCCGGCAGGCGCTGCTGCCGCAGCTGGTGCCGCGCGAGGCGCTGCTATCGGCGATGGCCCTGAACTCCATCGTCTGGCAGGGCGCGGCGGTCGTTGGACCCGCCGTGGCTGGCATCATCCTGGCCTTCTGGGGCTTGCCGGGCAGCTTCAACATCAACGTCGCGAGCGACGTGGTGAGCCTGGTGGCGGTGCTGCTCATGCGCATGCCGGCTGTCGAGCGTGTCCGCACCGGCCGCTCGGGTCTCAGCGAGGTCGGCGAGGGGCTGAGATACGCTTGGCGGGCGCAGCACGTTCGCGTGCTGCTGCTGAGCATTGCCGCGGTGACGTTCCTGTCGCGGCCCTACTCGCAGCTCATGCCGGCCTTCGCCCGCGACGTGTTCGATGTCGGCCCGCAAGGCCTGGGCTGGATGCTGACCGTGCCGGCGCTGGGAACTATCGCCACCGGCATCACCCTCGCCTGGGTGCGGCGCGTCGCGCTGGTTCGCTCGTTCGTGATCCTGGTGGCCGCTATGGCATGCGCGCTGATCGGCTTCTGCGCCACGCGGAGCTTCCCCGTGGCCCTGGGGCTGCTGTTCGTGATTGGCGGCTGCTCCACGGCTGCCAATACACTGGCGAACACCCTCTTGCAGGAGAACGTCGAGGAGCGCCTCCGAGGCCGGATGATGAGCCTGTTCATGGCCAGCACCTGGGGCATGTGGCGGCTTGGCTCGCTGCCCGTGGGCGTGGCTGCTCAGGCCTGGGGCCCGCCCATCGCCGTCGGCATCGCCTCGGTCGTCCTGCTGGCGTCTGTGGTGCCCCTTGCCCGCAGCCGCGCGCTACGCCAGGCCGAACGAATTCCTCTCCCTCCGCAGCGGGAGAGGTTGGGTGAGGGGCAGCGCGAGTTCCTCTCCCACCGCGGTGGGAGAGGCTAGGTGAGGGAACCCGGGCGAGCCTTCGAAGTGCCCCAAGCTAGCCTTAAGCGCGTGGACCTGGTCAGCCTCGTCTCGGTTAACGTCGGGCTGCCGTCCGTGATCGGCAGCTACCGCGGCCGGCCGCTGACCAGCGCCATCGGCAAGCAGCCCGTGGCGACTGACAGCCTGTATCTCGATCAGCGCAACCTCGAGGGTGACCGCCAGGCCGACCTAAAGGTGCATGGCGGGCCGGACAAGGCCGTCTACGCCTACCCGGTCGAGCACATCCGGTCCTGGGCGGCAGAGCTGGGTGAGGACCTTGGACCAGCCTCATTCGGCGAGAACTTGACGGTCGCCGGCTGGCTCGAGAGCGACGTCTGTATCGGCGACGTATGGGCCTGGGGCGAGGCGCTGCTCCAGGTCAGCCAGCCGCGGCAGCCCTGCTTCAAGCTGGCCACCTATCGCCGCCGCAAGGATCTCCCCAAGCGGTTTGTGGCCAAGGGTTGGACCGGCTGGTACTTCCGTGTCCTGCGTCCCGGCCGCGTCCCGACCGCTGGCCCTATGGAAGTCATCGAGCGCGACCCGGCCGCCGTCACCATCCTGG
>DATGVV010000577.1:0-6907 GCA_035299885.1 Chloroflexota bacterium
TTTCCGGCAGCTAGACGGTCCTAATCGTCCAGAAATCTGAAGCGAGCGCGGGGTGAGCCTGCGTGAGATACGCATACGGCATCGTAAAGTAGCCCTGTTTGCCCCATCCCGTGCCCCAGGAGTTCCGCACGATGAAGCGGCTCGAGGCCTCGTCGTAGCCCACGGCCACTACAGCGTGGCCGCCCATCACCTGCTCGCCTGGCGCGGGCATCGGCACGTCGCCCGTCTGGGCCACCTGCGGGCCTTCGAAGCTCTCGTACACCGTGAAGCCGAAGACGAATGGGTAGCCGGCGGCCAGGCAGGCCTTCATCAGGATCAGGCTCTGGGTAAGCCGTAGATAGCGCTTGACCTTGTGCTGCCCCGCGGTCTGGTAGCAGCTGTTGGGCGGTTTCTCGCTGAAGTTAGCGATGTCGTAAGGCCAATCAGGTTCCGGGCACACGCCGACGGTGGCAACGCTCTTGATGCCGTCGCGAATCTGGGCGCCGCTGTCGGAGTTGATAGTGCCTTCCATCAGCCGCTCGTTGTAGTAGATGAACAGCCTGGACGGCCGGAACTCGCTCTGCTGCTGCTCCTTCAGCTCGGTGAATTCGAAGGCAGCAGCAATCGCGTTGGCCGTGCAGCTGCCTAGCTGTCCCTGATCGTAGACCGGCGGACATTGCGAGCTGAGGTCGATCTTGGCGGGCAGATCCTGTGGCGCGAGCACGGGCGCGCTGAACAGGTGGTCGCGCTGGTCGGGAATATCGGGGATCCATCCGTAACGCTGAATCTTTTGCGGCATGTCAGCTTCCTCCTCGATGTGGTGGATGCATTATCTGGCTGCTGTCAAGATGCAAGCGGGCGAACCTGATCGGGGTAGGAATGATTGGTGATCGAATGCCTTAGTTGAGGCTGACGGCGCGGGCGCGGTCCGCCTGACGGGCTAAGGCGTTGAGCACGTAGTCGGGCAGCAGGGCACAGCGCACCGAGGCCAGGTAGGAGACGTAGGTGTCCACGATCTCGCCACGGGCGTCGCGCACGACCTGGCTGCCGAGGCTGAGCGGCCGCCGCATGCGGCGGGCGCGGCGGGGGGTCATCGGCTGGGGCCCTTCCGCAAGCGGCTGGCAAGCGAGGGCAGCTCGCGATCGCTCAGGACCATCAGCCCTGCTCTCGGCCGCCGTGGACCGCCCAGGATCGAGGCCAAATCTCCAGCCAGGTCGCTGTCCACTACCACCGCTCGCGGTTGGACCGCGTCGATCGCGCTGGCAGCTCGAGCTCGGCTTACGCTGAGCCGCTTCAGGCCCATTCCAGCCTGCACCACCGCGTCGGCGAACTCGTTGGGGTCGGTATCCGCATCGGTCACGTACACGACCCACTTCGATGGCATCTCATTCCTCTGGTGCCACACTAGACCCCCTTCGCACCAGAATCCATGGGGGAATTCCCTTATTTTTCCTTCGCTACTCCCCTCGTTCTCCATAATGGACGGGATGTCCCTCGAAACAGCCTCGCGGCTCTATGTCGGGCAGCGCCTGCCCCGCCGCGAGGACGACCGGCTGACCACTGGGGTGGGCCGCTACGTGGACGACATCCATCTGCCCGGCATGCTGCACGCGGCCTTCTTGCGCAGCCCGTACGCCCATGCGCGCATCCGGAGCATCGACACCAGCGCGGCCAGGTCGCTGCCCGGCGTGCACGCCGTGATCACCGGTGAGGATGCGCGCGCCCGCACCAAACCGATGGGGACGCTGGTGCCCACGCCCCGGCAGATCACCCACTACTGCCTGGCCGTGGACAAGGTGCGCTTCGTGGGCGAGCCGGTAGCGGCGGTAGCTGCCGACTCGCGGGCCATCGCCGAGGACGCCCTCGAGCGCATCATGGTCGACTACGAGCCGCTGCCGGTTGCCGCCGGCGCCGACGCCGCCATGGCGCCGGACGCCCCGCGGCTGTACGACGAGATGGAGTCCAACGTGCTGTGGCACGACCGCTTCGTCTATGGCGAGGTCGACCGGCTGTTCTCCGAAGCCACTCACGTGGTGCGCCAGCGCTTCGGCATCCAGCGGTTTGGATCGACGCCGCTGGAGACCTATGGTTGCATCGCGGCCTACGACCTCAACACCGAGGCGATGACGATGTGGTGCAACGACGGGCGGCCAGGCGTGGCCATCGGCGTGGTCAGCGGCGGTCTGGGCATCGACGAGAGCCGCCTGCGATTCATGACGCCCGACATCGGGGGCGGCTTCGGCAACAAGCGACGAGCCGCGTACCTGGTCATCAGCGGCATGCTGGCGATCGCGGCCGGGCGGCCGGTGAAATGGATAGAGGATCGCCAGGAAAGCCTCATGGCGCTGATGCACTCGGCCGATGGGCACATCGACATCTCGCTGGCGGTCAACGCCGAAGGCGAGCTGCTGGCAGTCAAGGTGCTGGACGTGGTGGACGAGGGCAACAACCTGGTGAACCCCACGCTGCACACGCTGCTCAAGTTCACCAACCTGGTGAATGCCTATCGCATCCAGGCGGCGGAGTTCGAGGGCTACGCCGTGCTGACCAACAAATGCCCCAGCGGCGCCAACCGCGGCATCGGCAAGGTGCTGATGTGCTTTGCCATGGAGCGCCTGGTGGACCGGGTCGCCCGCGAGCTCGGGCTCGATCCGGCCGAACTGCGGCGTCGCAATCTCATCCAGCCCGACCAGATGCCCTACACGACGCCCAATGGGGCGTTCTACGACAGCGGCGATTACCCGGCCACGCTGGCGCTGGCGCTGGAGCGCTTTGGGTATGAGGAGACGCGGAAGAAGAATTCAGAATTCAGAATTCAGAATTCAGGCGTTCGGCGGGGCATCGGGATTGCCTTTGCCACCGAGCCGAGCACTTCGAACTCGTCGTCATACATCGTGACCTCCGGGAAGCAGACCACCTCGGGCGTGGGCGACGCGGCGCGGGTGCGGGTGGGCGCGGACGGCAGTGTGCGGGTAAACCTTGGCAACTCGCCCAGCGGCCAGGGCTACGAGACCGCCGCGGCGCAGATCGTGGCCGATGAGCTGAGCGTAGACGTGGACGCTGTATTCGTAGCCACCGGCTTCGACTCGTTCGAGTCGCCCTGGATGGCGCACTCGGGCAACTTCTCGAACAAGTTCGCGGGCACGGATACGGGCGCAATCATCGGCGCGTGCCGCAAGGTCAAGGCTAAGATCGACGCAATCGCCGAGCACATGGAGCGCCAGAGCGGCAAGCGGCCGAGCTTACGCGAGATCGCGGCCGCGGCCTACCGTGACCTGCTGCGGCTGCCGCCGAATATGGAGCCAGGGCTGGACGAGAACTGCTACTACTCCCACCCGGTGGCCAACTTGCCCGACGCGCAGCGTCGCTGGCGCGGGCAGCTGGTAACCACCAATGCCTGCCACATCTCGGAGGTCGAGGTGGACCTCGAGACTGGCGGCGTGAAGGTGCTGCGCTACCTGGTGGTGCACGATTGCGGCACCGAGATCAACCCGCTGATTATCGAGGGTCAGGTCCACGGCGCCACGCTGCACGGCATCGCAACCGCGCTGCTGGAGGAGTTCCGCTACGACGATCAAGGCCAGTTGCTGACCGCCAGCTTCATGGACTATCTGAAGCCAACGACGATGGAGGCGCCGCTCATCGAAAGCGACCACCTGGAGACGCCATCGCCGTTCACGCCACTGGGCGCCAAGGGCGTCGGCGAGGGCGGCGCCGTGCCCGGCCCGGCCTGCATCGCCAACGCTGTCGAGGACGCCCTATGGGACCTGGGGGTGCGCATCAACGAGCTGCCCGCCACCCCCGAGCGCCTATGGGCGATGCTGCACTGACGGGACAACCCTCACCCTAGCCCTCTCCCAGAGGGAGAGGGAATTAGGCCTTGTCCAGCTCGAAGCTGCGGTGCAGCGCGCGCACCGCGTCCTGCACCTGTTCGCGATCGATCAGCACCGTGATGCGGATCTCGGACGTGGAGATCATCTCGATGTTGATGCCGGCCTCGCTCATGGCGCCGAACATCCGAGCAGCATAGCCGGGGTGGTTCTGGATGCCGGTGCCGACGATCGACACCTTGGCCATGTTCGGATTGGCCACCACCGTCTCGGCGCCCAGGTCGCGGGCGACGGATTCAACGAACTTCTGGGTGGATGGCAGATCGGTCTTGGTAACGGTGAACGAGATGTCCGTCTTACCGGCGTGGCCCACGTTCTGAACGATGGTGTCGACGTTGATGGCCGCCGCGGAAAGCGGCGCGAACAGACGATGGGCAACGCCAGGCTGGTCGGGCACGCCGACCACCGTGATCTTGGCCACGTCCGTGTCGTGGGCAATGCCGGTCACTTTGTTGGCCGTTTCCACGCCGATAACCGTCCCTTCCCGGTCGCTGTAGCTCGACCGTACCGTGATTGGCATGCCGTAGATCTGGCCCAGCTCGACCGCTCGCGGGTGCATTACGCGGGCGCCCATCTGGGCCATCTCCAGCATCTCCTCGAACGAGATGCCGTCCAGCTTGCGAGCCTCGGGCACGATGCGCGGATCGGCCGTGTAGATGCCGTCCACGTCGGTGTAGATCTCGCAGGAAGCAGCTTTCAAGCGGGCCGCCAGCGCCACGGCCGTGGTGTCGGACCCGCCCCGGCCGAGGGTGGCGATGTCCTGGTCGTCGGTCAGCCCCTGGAAGCCAGCCACGATGACGATCTTGCCGTCGTCCAGCTCGCGCTTCAGCCGGGCAGGATCGATGGCCGAGATCTTGGCCTTGCTGAACGTTGCGTCGGTCATGATGCCGGCCTGGGGGCCGGATAACGCCACCGCCTTGTAGCCCAGCGCGTGCAAGGCCATCGTCACCAGCGCGGACGAGATGAGCTCGCCCGTCGATAGCAGCATGTCCATTTCGCGCGGCTCGGGATCGGGCGCGATCTTCTGGGCCAGATCGATCAGCTCATCCGTCGTGTCGCCCATGGCCGAGACCACCACGACCATCTGGTTGCCGGCATGGTGGCGCTCGGCCACTCGCTCGGCTACGGCCTTGACACGCCCAACGTCTTTGACCGAGCTGCCGCCGTACTTCTGGACGACCAACGGCATGGGAGTTAGGGGTTGGGAGTTGGGAGTGGGAGGGTTACTGAGTCACGCACGCCGGCCGAACGGTTGCGACGCGAGCCGCGGGCGGCGGCGGGCACTCGCGAAGTCCCTCGGCTCCTAACTCCCGACTCCCGACTCCGCCGCGCGCGCGCTGCGGGCGCGGTTAACAGCGCGGCGTTAAGCACCTGGTCCATCTCCTCTACCCACGTGAACTTCATCTCCCGCAGCACGTCCTTGGGGATGTCCACCAGGTCCTTCTGGTTCTTCTTGGGGAGGATGAACTTGCGTATGCCCTGCCGGTGCGCGGCCAGGACCTTCTCGCGCAGGCCGCCTACCGGGAGCACGCGGCCGCGCAGGGTAATCTCGCCGGTCATACACACCTCGCGCGATACCGGCCGGCGGGTCAGCGCCGAGGTCATGGCCAGGCACATGGTGATGCCGGCCGATGGGCCGTCCTTGGGGATGGCGCCAGCCGGCACGTGGATGTGGATGTCGGCGTTCTCCCAGAACTCCGGGATGTGGAGCACGTCGGCGCGGGAGCGGATGTAGCTGTAGGCCGCCTGGGCTGATTCCTTCATGATGTCGCCCAGCTGCCCGGTGAGCTGCAGGTTGCCCTTGCCCTCCATCACGGTGACCTCGATCGGCATCAGGTCGCCGCCGGCCTCCGTCCAGGCCACGCCCGTGGCCACGCCAACCTCATCGCGCTCCTCGGCCGCGCCGTAGAACACTTTCTGCGGGCCCAGGTACTTCTCCAGGGCGTTCTCTGAGATCGACTTGGCCGCCTTGTTGCCCGCAACGATCTCCTTGGCCACCTTGCGGCAGATGCTGCCGATCTCGCGCTCCAGGTTGCGCACGCCGGCCTCGTGCGTGTACTCCCGGATGATGTGCCGCAGCGCGCTGTCCGAGAAGCGCAGCTGGTCCGGCCGCAAGCCATTCTCCTCGAGCTGCTTGGGCACCAGGAACTGCTTGCAGATGTGGATTTTCTCTTCCTCGATGTAGCCGGGCAGTTCGATGACCTCCATGCGGTCCCGCAGGGCCGGCGCGACGGGGTCCAGGATGTTGGCGGTGGTGATGAACAGCACCTGCGACAGGTCGTAGTCGACCTCCAGGTAGTGATCCGAGAAGGCCGTGTTCTGCTCGGGATCGAGCACCTCCAGCAGGGCCGACGACGGATCGCCGCGGAAGTCCATGCCGACCTTGTCGATCTCGTCCATCATGAACAGCGGGTTGACTGTGCCGGCCGTGCGCATGGTCTGGATGACGCGGCCGGGCATGGCCCCCACATAGGTGCGGCGGTGGCCGCGGATTTCGGCCTCATCGCGGATGCCGCCCAGCGAGATGCGCGCGAACTTGCGCCCGAGCGCCTGGGCAATGGACTTGCCAAGGCTGGTCTTCCCCACGCCGGGCGGGCCGACGAAGCACAGGATCGGGCTGCGCATCTTCTTGCTGAGCTGGCGCACCGCCATGTACTCCAGGATGCGCTGCTTGACCTTGGTGAGACCGTAGTGGTTCTCGTTGAGCACTTTGGCCGCATGCTTGATATTGAGCTGGTCCTTGGTCCGGGTGGTCCACGGCAAGCCCACCAGCCAGTCGACGTAGGCCCGGATGATGCCCGTTTCCGGCGACATCGACGGGATGGCGGCCAGGCGATCGAGCTCCTTGTTGGCCTTCTCCTTGGCCGCTTCCGGCAGGCCGCCGGACTCGATCTTGTCGCGCAGCTCCTGGATCTCTCGTGTGATCGGGTCAGCCTCACCCAGTTCGGTCTGGATGGCCTTCATCTGCTCGCGCAGGAAGTACTCGCGCTGCGTCTTGTCGACTTCCTGCTGGACCTGCGTGTGGATCTTGTTCTCCA
>DATGVV010000578.1:0-2940 GCA_035299885.1 Chloroflexota bacterium
ATTCGGACTGTAGGAGGAGAGTGATGCCAGAGCTCAATCTGGATGCGGTCCAGAAGATCACCGGCGCGGCGCTGGACCGTGCTCGCCAGAACGACTGGCGCATCTCAGTGGCCGTGCTGGACGCCGGCGGCCACGTGCTGCAGGTGACCCGAATGGACGGCTGCAACTTCCTGTCGGCCGACATCGCGCGAGGCAAGGCTTATGCCAGCGCGGCCTGGAAGCTGCCCTCGGCCGAGCTGGCCAGCCGCTGGGCACAGATGGCCACGGCGGCCGCTGGCATGGTGGGCATCAGCGGCCAGCGCATCGTGCCGGTGCAAGGCGCGCTGCCCATCTTCGACGGCAATCGCTGCTTGGGCGCGGTCGGCGCCAGTGGCGTCAAGGCCAACGAAGACGAGGAGTGCTCCCGGGCAGGCATCAAAGCGGCCGGCTTCAGCGAAGCGCCGACCGGCTAGATCTCGGTGCGGATGAGGCCGTAGGCCTGCTGAATCAGCTGGCTCATGCGGTCCACGTGCCGCAGCACCTCCAACAACAAGGCGACATTCGAGCCCTGGACGGCGGCTGCGTAGCCGTCGAAGGCGGCCTGAGCCTCCCTCTCAGCCCGGCCGAGCATGTCATCCACCGGACGCATGGCATCCGGCACCCCCTCCAGGCGTAACGCCTCGGCGGCCAGCAGCATGGAGTTGATGGATGCCCGCGAGCGGGCCTGCCACTGTGGGTCCTGCATGACGGCCGGCTGTCGGGATGCCAGATCGATTTCGTTGACCCAACTGTCTTGAGCAAGGATCAGCCGTGATAACGCCTCGGCCAGGCGGCCGAGATACTCGGCGCCTTCCCTATCGAGCGCAATCGGCGCCACGGCATTCCGTGCCGCGGCAGGCGTGCGCGTCGCCAGCGTGCGGGGCTTCTTTGCGGATTGCTTCTTCGGGGTTTGTTTTTTCGCGGTTTTCGCGGGGCGCCGGTTCACAGGCTAGTTGTGGACCAGCAGGGCTGGCGCAGCCGAGATCTCTTGCTCGAAGCGACTCAGGTCGGCCAGCAGCAGGATGAGCTGGAGCTTCAGCGCGCGCCGGTTCAGAGGCGGGCGCGCGATGGGCTCGCCGCGTTCTGGCCTGGGGAGACGCTTCTGAGCCTCGATCCTGTCCCAGACCAGCAGAGCGGCGTTGGTTTGTTCCAGACGCCTGGCCAGGGTCATCAGCTGGTCCGAAAATTCCATCGTGCTCAGGACAAGCGTACCTTCTCACTTCGCCGCATGCTAGCTGGGTCGGCGTACAGTTGGGACATATGGCCTCCCTCCCCGCGCTGATTGCCGTCAGCCAGCATGGACGGCGCCTCGCCGCCCACGTCGAGGGCCAGCTCATCGAGGGCAGCCCGCGTGAAGCACTGGAGGAAGCGTGGCGGACGAGCCGCGAGATCGTCTTCTTCGGGGCTGCCGGTATCGCGGTGCGCCTGATCGCTCCACTGCTGGCGGACAAAGCCAGCGATCCGGCGGTGGTGGTGGTGGATGACGCCGGGCGCTATGCCATCAGCCTCATCTCCGGACACGAGGGCGGCGCCAACGAACTGGCACGCCGCGTGGCCGCTCAGATTGGCGCGGAGGCCGTTCTTACCACCGCCAGCGAGATCTTGCCCGATGGAGAGCTGGTGCTCGGCATTGGCTGCTCGTCCGGCGCGTCGGCTTCTCAGATCGAGGCTCTGGCCCGCCAAGCGCTGGTGCGGGCGGGCGCATCAATCGAGTCCGTGGCCGAGCTGGCAACCATTGACCTCAAGCGCGGCGAGCCTGGCTTGCTGGAGTTCGCGGCGCGCTGGCATCTGCCAGTGCGCTTCTTTCCAGCCCGCGCGCTCGAAGCTGTGGAGGTGCCGAATCCTTCGGCGGCGGTGGCCGAGGCGGCGGCGCTCCTTGGCTCCGGCGGCGAGCTGGTCGTGCCCAAGCTGGCGTCCTCCAATGTCACCGCCGCCGTTGCGCGCCAGCCACGCGTGGGCTCGCTGGCGGTGGTCGGCATCGGACCTGGCGGGCGGGACCAGCTGAGCTTCGAGGCGCTGAACGCTCTGCGCTCGGCCGAGGTCGTCGTCGGTTACACGTTGTACACGGACATGGTGCGGGAGTGGCTGCCGCTGGCCACCTGCGAGGACCTGCCATTGGGCGAGGAGGTCGAGCGCGCCCGCCGGGCCATCGACCTGGCCCGCGGCGGCCGGCGCGTAGCTCTGGTATCCAGTGGCGACGCCGGCATCTACGCTTTGGCCGGGCTGGTCTACGAGGAGCTGGGTGAGGATGCCGCGCTCGAGGTGCGAGTGGTGCCCGGCATCACGGCCGCCAGCAGCGCGGCCGCCCTTTTGGGCGCTCCCCTCATGTCGGACTTCGCCGCCATCAGCTTGAGCGACCTGCACGTGCCGGCCGATCTCATTCGCCAGCGTCTCGAAGCCGCCGCCAGCGCCGATCTGGTAACCGTGCTCTACAACCCAGCCAGCCAGCGCCGCCGAATGCTTCTGGCCGAAGCCCGGCAGATGTTTCTCCGCCACCGCGCTCCCGCAACTCCCGTGGGGCTGGTCCGCAACGCCTACCGCTCCGGCCAGTCCGTGCGCATCACCAACCTCAGCGCGCTGCCAGTGGACGAGGTGGACATGCTCACCATAGTCGTCATCGGCAGCTCACAGAGCGAGGTCATCGGCCGGCGGATGGTCACCCGGCGCGCCGGGTTCGGGAATTAAACCTCGAAGTCGACCGGAACAGCTCCATCCGAGAGGTCGGCAAGCGTCGCGAGCAGCTTCCGGTGCACCGGGTGCGGCCCGTACGCCTCTCCTACGGAGCGATCCTGAAAACGCGCGTACAGGCCGTGAGTCCAGCCTTGATCTCGCGAACGCTTGGCGAAGTTTTCGCCGACGTTCAATTCGATGATGCCAGGCAGCTCCTTCTTTATTTCCGCGGCGAAGTCCTTCAGGGCGGCC
>DATGVV010000579.1:0-11573 GCA_035299885.1 Chloroflexota bacterium
CGCAGATCAGTACCATAGGTGGGCTCAACCGTGGCAGCTCAAACTGGCAAGCACTATCTCAAATCCCTGCGCGATGGGCGTCGCGTGTTCCAGGGCGGCCGCCGCATCGAGGACGTCACGACTCACTCCGGCTTTTCCCGCACCGCCACGACGCTGGCAGACCTGTACGACCTGCAGCACAGTTCCGAGCACGCCGACGTGATGACGGTCGACTGGGAAGGCGAGCGTATCTCGCGCAGCTACTTCCCGCCCGCTACGTCCGAAGACCTGGCGGGCAAGCGCGGCAACATCCAGCTGTGGGCCGACCGCACGTTGGGTCAGATGGGCCGCTATCCGGATTTCTGCGCGGAGCTGGCGCTGGGCCTGCTCGACGCTGCCGAGTGGCTGGGCCAGGCCGACCGGCGCTTTGCCGGCAATGCCCGCACCTACCACCGCTGGTGCGCGCACAACGACCTGTGCCTGACGCATGCCCTCAACGACCAGTTCTACGACCGATCGAAGTCCGCGGCCAAGCAGCCGGATGCGGACCTCATCCTGCACGTCGTGCGCGAGACACCGGAGGGCCCAATCGTGCGTGGGCTGCGCAACCTGGCAACGCTCGCGCCGCTGTCGCACGAGTCGCTGGTGTACCCCAACCGCCCGCGCGAGGCCGACGAAGCCGACTACGCAATCTGCTTCGCCATTGCCATGAATGCCCCGGGGCTGAGCATCATCTGCCGCGACCTGTACGCGGAGCACGCCGATCCCGAGCGCCTGCCGCTCAGCGCCCGATTCGACGAAGTGGATGCGACGCTGATCTTCGACGACGTGCTGGTGCCCTGGGATCGCGTGTTCGTGTATCGCAACCCTGAGATGGCGGCCCAATTCCACCGCCGCATCAACGTCTGGGGCGGCTACTCGACGCTCATTCGGCTGCTCGTCCGGCTCGAGGTATTCGCCGGCGTGGCCAAACTGCTCAGCGAGTGGGCCGGCAGGTCGGATCCTGGCGCCCTGCTGCACCTGGGGCGGCTCATTCAGGACGTGGAAGTGCTGCGCGCCTGCATCGGCGAAGCTGAGCGCGGCGCCTTCCGCACGCCCGCCGGTTTTTGGGCGCCGCGACTCAGCGAGGCGTACCGGCTGGAGGGCATTGAGGCTTCGGATCGGGCCACGCGAACGCTGCAGGACCTGCTCACCAGCTCGCTGATCCTCACCGGCGGCGAGTCCGACCTGGCCAGCGGCGAGATCGGGCCATACGTCGAACGCTTCTTCAAGGACCAGGCGCCCAGCACGCGCGATCACCTGCGCTTGCTCGCCGTGGCGGGCGACCTCGTGGAGAGCGCCTTCGGCGCGCGCAATCAGCTGTACGAGCGGCTGCAGAGCGGCGAGCCCGACAACATGCGCCGCCGCCTGGCCAGCCGCAGCGACACGTCCGCCTTCACCGAGCGCGTGCTGCGCTTCATCCACGACCAATGGGAGACCCCGCAATGATCCCAGTCCAGCTCTATTCCTGGCACTTCATGCCCTACCCCTACCTGCCGGCTGATTTCGACGAGCGCTACGAAAGCGGCTGGATCACGGTGCCCAACAGCCTCTGGGACCGGGAGCGGACGCGGGGGCTGTACCAGGAGTACATCGACGAGCTGGCCTACGCCGACGAGCTGGGCTTCGACGGCCTGGTGCTGAACGAGCACCACCAGAACATCTACGGCCTGATGCCATCGCCCAACCTGATCGCCGCCGCGCTCACACAGCGCACGACTCACGGCCGGATCGTGATCCTGGGCAACCTGCTGCCGCTGCACGGCAACCCGCTGCGCGTGGCGGAGGAGTACGCGATGCTGGACAACATGAGCGACGGCCGGCTGGTAGCCGGCTTCGCCGTGGGCGGCGGTCAGGAGATGTTCAACTACAACACGTCGCCGTCCAAGGCTCGTGAGATGTTCTGGGAAGCCGCCGATCTCATCGTGCGGGCCTGGACCGAGGACGGGCCGTTCGAACACGACGGCAAGTACTTCCCGCTGCGCTACGTCAACGTCTGGCCGCGTCCGCGGCAGACGCCGCACCCGCCCATCTGGATCCCGGGCGCCACCAGCCTGGAGACGATGCACGAGGTGGCCAAGCGCGGCTACACCTACTTCCTGTCCTCGCGCTCGCACATGGCCGGCACCGCCACGGCAGCCAAGCGCTTCGCCCAGGTAATCGAGGACCATGGCGGCAAGTTCCACCCCTTCCGAATGGGCCTGCTGCTATCGGTGTACGTGGCCGAAACGGACGAGCAAGCGCGCGAGGAAAGCAACGATGTGATCTGGTACTTCCTCAAGAACACGTTCAAGGGCCACCTCCGCCGTCACAAGGGCCGAGTGATGACCGCCGCGCCCGGTGCGACGTCGCCCGCCTCGTGGGAGGCGGCGCTGCGCAACTCCGACCCGACGGCCAAGATGCTGGGCGACGCCGAGAACTGGGACGACATCGAGCGCATGGGCTCGATCATCGTCGGCAGCCCCGAGACGGTGCGCCGGCGGCTGTCGAGCTACATCAGCGAGGCCAATCTCGGGCTGTTCCTGATCCAGTTCCACATCGGCAACATGTCGCGCGAGCTGACCAACAAGAGCCAGCGCCTGTTCGCCACCCAGGTAGCGCCGCAACTCCGAGCCGAGTCCTTGGAACTGTTCTCGAAGCTCTACCCCGAGCTGGAGCCTGAGGCGCTGCATGCTTGAGGTGGCCGGGCGCCCCGTCGACCTCATCGAGGTCGGCGATGGGCCGCCGCTGTTGTACCTCCATGGCTTCGCGGACGTGCACGGCGCGCTGGCCGGCCTGCAGCCTTTCCACCAACAGCTCGGCCAGCGCTTGCGGTTGATCGCGCCGGCCCATCCTGGCTGCGCCGGCAGCGGCGGCGTCACCGACATGGACACGATAGAGGACGCCGTCTTCCACTACACCGAGCTGGCCGACTCGCTGGAGCTATCCGAGCTGCGGCTCGCCGGCGCCTGCTTCGGCGGCTGGATCGCAGCCGAGCTGGCGGTGCGCTACCCGGAGCGGGTGCGCAGACTGGCGCTGATCGGCGCCACCGGTCTGCACGTGCCGGGCTCGCCCATCGCCGACCTCTTCATGCTTTCGCTCAGCAAGGACGGCGGCGACCACAGCGACGTGCGAAGGCTGCTGTTCGCGGATGCCAACCTCCCGCTGGCCACGGAGCTGTTCCCCGACTTGCGGGCGAGCGTCGAGGACGAGCTGCTGCGCTACAAGGCGCTGACCTTCGCGGGGCGCGTCGGCTGGAGCCCGCCCTATTTGTACGACCGCAAGCTGCGCGACCGGCTGCGACGCATCAGCTGCCCCACGCTCGTGGTCTGGGGCCGCGAGGACCACATGGTGCCGCTGGCCCATGCTGAGGCTTATGCCGAGGGCATCCCCAATGCCCGGTTAGAAGTCCTCGACGGCGTGGGGCACTCGCCCCATCTGGAGCAGCCGGAGCAGACCGCGAGGCTCGTCGGCGATTTCATGGCATGACCCCGGAGGAGCTGGCGCAGACCTATCAATGGAACTACCGTCCCCGGGAGCCGCGGCGGCCCGCCGGCTTCGGCTCGTGGCCCGGCGGGGCGCGCATGGCCGTGCAGCTGCTGATGCTGCACGAGTGGGAGTCCACCCCGCGGCCGACGCGGCCTATGCCCGCCGGCGCGCACCACTCGTTCGACTTCCTCTCGCTGGGCATTCGGGAATACGGCGTGCGGTGCGGCTTTTGGCGGCTTATGGACGTGCTGGACCGGCATGACGTCAAAGCCTCGGTGCTGGTCAGCGGGCTGCTGTGCGAGCTGTTTCCGGAGACCGTGCTGGAGGCCAAGAGGCGCGGCCACGAGCTGGCCTCGCACCAGTGGGATCAGGCGGTCCATCCCGCCGTCTACAAGAGCCCCGAGGAAGAGCGCGAGGCCATGCTTCGCGCCAAAGCGGCGCTCGAGACGCTGACCGGCGAGCCCGTCCTGGGCTACATGTCGCAAGGCCCACGGCCCACGCCCAACACCCTCGAGCTGTGCGCCGAGGCCGGCTTTCTGTGGACGGCCGACTATTCCGACTCGGATGTTCCGTATGTCATCGACGTGAACGGCAAACGCCTGGTGTCCGTTGGCTACGTGATGCCCGGTTCCACCGACAACGACCTGGCGCGCATGGGCGCCGCCGCCGGCCTGGAGGAGCTGCTGGCCACCTTCGACCTGCTGTACGAGGAGTCAGCGCGCCAACCGGTCAAGCTGTGCTACGCCTTCCATAGCCACGTCAGCGGCAAACCTGTGATGGCTCACCTGCTCGATCGCTTCCTGGCCCACGCCCAACAGCGGCCCGGCGTCTGGTTCTGCCGGGGCATCGACATGGCCCGGTTTTGGCTCGAGGTAGCGGCTTAAGATCCTTCGCTTCCGCTCAGGAGCCGTAGGCCTGCTTGATGAAGCCGGTGTCCTCCAGCTCCTTCACGATGCTGGTGTCCATGAGCTGGTCGACCTTGAGGTCACTGGCCTTTGGGTTCTGGGTGGCCACTTGCTCGATGACCTCTTGGAAGCCCTCCTTGCTGGGATAAGGCGCCTTCGGCCAGAGATCCTTGTAGGCGTCATAGCCGACGTCGATGAAGCGCTGATCATCCTGCTTGAGGTACTGCTTGATGACGCCTTTGATGAACGCCGGGTCCTTCTGCCAGCGAGCCATGGACTCAATGCTGGCCTTGAGCGCGGCGGTGACCACCGGACGGTTGGCGTTCAGGTAGCGGCGGGTGACGGCCATGCCGTTGTTCTGCTCGGGGATCTTGAGGGTGGTGATGTCGAGCAGCAGGTGGCCCCCGACTTTCTCGGTCAACACATCGTTTGGCGGCGAGAGGGCAATGGCCTGCACCTGCCCGCTGGAGAAGGCTGCCACCTGGCCCTGGGCATCGTTGGTGTTGACGAACTTGATCTCGCCCTCTTTGATGCCTTCCTTCTTGAGGACCGTCTGCCAGGCAAAGAAGTCGGCGTTGCCGATTTTGGTCACCGCCACGGTCTTGCCTTTGAGGTCGGTGACCTTGTTGATGTCTTTCGTGGCCATGATGCGGAAGATGGCCTGGTTCAGGAAGCCGGCCACCATAACGATGTCCTGGCCGGCGGCCTGCGCGCCCACGACCGCGGAGCCGGCCACGTTGGTGAAGTCGACGTCGCCAGCGAGCTGGGTTTGCGTCGCGGTGCCGCTGCCCTGGATGTACTGCAGGTCCACGTTGAGGCCGTACTTACCGAAGTAGCCGGCCTCCTTGGCGGTCGGCCAGAGCATCTGGTTGGCCGTGAGCGCCACCCAGGCCATCTTGGCCGACATGGCCTTGCCGGTCGCGCTTGCGCCGCCACTGGTAGCCGGCTTAGCCGAAGCGCTTGCGGCAGGCTTAGCCGAGGCGCTGGCGAGAGCGCTGGCCGCCGCGGGTTTGCTCTCAGCCGGAGGGCTCGATGCCGGCGCGGCCCCGCCGCCGCACGCGGCCAGGAGGAGGGTCAGAGCGATTGTGGAAGGCAGTTTCATGCGTGTTGTAGTCCTTCATACACTTTTTCGGCCGTGATGGGCAGCGACGTGATGCGCACGCCGCAGGCGTTGTAGACGGCGTTGGCGATGGCGGCGCCCAGGCCCAGGTTGGCGGTCTCGCCGATGCCTTTGGCGCCACCCGGCCCGGGGCCGTGGGCGCCGCTGACGAGCACCGTCTGGAGCTCGGGCATATCGGCAATGGTCGGCAGCTTGTAGTCACCCAGGTGAGCGGCCGTGACACGGCCCTCCTGGATCTGCAGATCCTCCATGACAGCCTGGCCCAGGCCATGGGCGATGCCGCCGTCGATCTGGCCCTGGTGGAGGATCGGATGGATGAGCTGTCCCACGTCGTGAGCGGTGGTAAAGCGCTCCAGCGTCACCTGGCCCGTCTCACGGTCAACGCTGACCTCCGCCACCTGGCAGGTGACGGCGATTTGATGGCCGTGGGCGCCCGGGTACTTGGTCTCGACCGTGATCGGTTCGGTCGTCCGGCCGATGCTCAGGGCGCGCTTATCGAGCTCGGCCTTGAGCGCCCGCGCAGCCAGCTCGGCGTTGGAGCCGCCGGAGATGGTGGCCCGGCTGCCGCCCACGCCGGCATCCTCCGGGACCTCGAGGGTGCCGCCGGTCCGGATGTCGACCGCCGTTGGCGAGACGCCAAGCTCTTCGGCGACAACCTGCCGCATGATCGTGTGGAGCCCGGTGCCGGTGTCGGGCATGCCCGTCTCGAGCAGCAGCCGGCCATCCGGCTCGAGGGTCAGACGTGCGCCCGTGACGCCGCTGTTGACGTGCCACTGCGTAACCGAGATGCCGCGGCCGGTGCCCGCCGTCTTGGGCGAGCCCCAGCCGCTCCTCTCGACGCAGGCGCTGATCGTCTGCTCCTCGCGGACGTCCTCCAATGGATGGCCATCGGCCAGCGAGTCGCCGTCGTGCAGGCAGTTCTTGAGGCGGAATTCGAGCGGGTCGAGGCCCATCTCGGCGGCAATCATGTCCACGTGCGATTCCACCGCGAAGTGGGCCTGCGGGCCAGCCGGCGCGCGCACGTGGCCGCGCGGGACGGTATTGGTGTACACGGTGTGACCCTCGCACACCACGTGCGGGATGTTGTAGGCGCCCATCATGGCGGCGGTGCTGCCCAGGCTGACAATCGCCGCCGGCTTCATCGCGCCGTAGGCGCCCGAGTCCCACACGACCGTGGCGTGCCGGGCCACGATCGTGCCGTCCTTCTTGAGACCGGACTTGATGCGGATGTAGCCGGTATGCCGCGGGTTGGCCGCGACCAGCTCCTCGACGTAGGTCATGACGTACTTCACCGGCCGGCCGGTCTTCTTCGCCAGGTACGCGGCGGCAGGGACGATCAGCGCCGAGCCCTTCCCGCCGAAGTCGCCGCCGAGAGCCGTGGCGTGATAGTCCACGCCGTCCTCGGGCATGTCGAGCAGCGGTGCTACTTGCCTAGCGCTGCGGAAGGGCGCCTTGTTGGCGTCGTAGATCTGCAGCCGGCCCTGCTCATCGAAGAACACGATGCAAGCGTGCGGCTCGAGGTGGCCTTGATGCTGCGGCTGGGTGTAGAACTCGTGCTCGATGGTAACGTCCGCCTCGCGGAAGCCCGCCTCAACGTCGCCCTTGCTCCAAACCGGGTGCGACATGGTGTTGGGCGTGTCCGGCGGCGGCTGAGGCAGGCCTTTGTACTGGGCGACGTCGTCGTGGATACGCGCCGCACCAGGCTTCATGGCCTCGCGCGGGTCGAAGATGGCCGGCAGCTCTTCGTACTCGACCTCCACGGCCAGCGCCGCCTCCTCGGCGATGTCGGGATCGTCGGCGGCGACGGCAGCAATGGGCTCGCCGATGAAGCGCACCTTCCCGCGAGCCAGCACCGGCATATCCTCCAGCGCCCGTCCCCAGCGGCGGTCGGGGATGTCGTCGGCAGTGATGACGGCATGGACGCCGGGGATCTGGCGCGCTCTGGTGGCGTCGACGCGCACCAAGCGCGCATGGGGCATCGTGCTGCGGGCGAGCTTGCACCACAGCATGCCGGGCAGGATCACGTCCGCGCCATAGACCGCCTGGCCCGTCACTTTGGTCACGCCATCGACCCGCGGCGCGGACGTGCCAATGACCGTCATGGTTGCACTCATCCACTCACCTCCATCGCGATAAACATGCTACTCCGCCAGCCAGCGTTCCCAGCCGCCAAGATCATGCTCCCGCAGCCAGTCCCAAGCGACGATCCGCTGGCCAGTGACGCCTGAGGCGTCCTGCTGGGCCAGGAAGAGCGCCGGCGGCGCCATCATGTCGGGGCTGGCGTGCTTGAGCGAGGGATCCTTGCGGCGCATCTCGCGCTTGATCTCGTCAGTCAGCACCGACACGCCGGGCGCCAGGCTGTTCACGGCGATGTTGTAGGGGCGCCATTCGGCGGCCAGGCACTGGGTCAGCGCCTCCAGGCCGAATTTCGAGGCGCAGTAGGGCGCGCGTCCCGGCTCGCCGGCCGCTCCACCGCCGGCCGAGATGTTGATCACACTGGCCCGCCCGGACCGCCGCAGCAGCGGCAGCAGCAGCTTGCACGTCAGGAACGGGCCGCGCAAGTTGACCGCGAGCATGCGGTCCCAGTCTTCGATGGGCAGCTCTTCGACGCTGGTCTTGTAGCCGCTGCGCGAGCCGACGTGGATCATTCGCAAGCCGGCGTTGTTGACGAGCACGTCGAGGCGGCCGTGCTGCTGCTCCAGCCACTCCGCGAGCTCGGCCACCTTGACGGCATCGGCGACGTCGCACACCCGAAAGGGAACACCCAGCGACTCGAGCTCCACTTTCGTGCGCGAGACCGCTACGACCTGGGCGCCCTCGGCCGCGAAGGCGCTGGCCAGGGCGCGGCCGATGCCGCGACCGGCGCCGGTAATGACGGCGACGCGGTCCTTCAGCTCAGGGATAGCCACGCCACTCCGTGTGGTCGGGGTGGTAGATGGCGGTCGCCAGGTGGCGCTTGTTCAGGAAAAAGATGCCTACCAGGTGGACGGCCCGGCGTAAGGTGGCATGCGGCGGCGATCGATCGGCCCAGGAGATGAGCTCGCGCACCTGCTCGCGGGGCGAGGCGCTCTCGATGTAGACCTTGAAGGTGATGTCGGTGAAGCCAGGGTGGGCGTAGCCCTCCTCATACAGGTACTCGCCGCGCCGGTCGAAGGAACCCTCTACCTCCTCGTGCAGGCTGTCGATGGCCACGTCGCACAGCACGGCGGCGCGGCCCCACTGGGTCATATGGCTGAAGCCGAAGCCTGCCAGGAATGTGTGGGCCGGGCTGACGCCCACGCCGAAGCCGGTGCTCTCGGCACGCTCGTCGCAAACAAGCTCGACGTCGCGGATGCGGGTCTTGCCTGAGGAGCCGCCCAGCCATTCGATGCTGAGCTGCTGGGTGGAACGCCACTCCTTCGGACTGGTGGCCTTGAGCAGGTGCTCCCGCGCCTCGTCCAGGTAGCGCATTTTCTCGGGATACACGGGTAACGGCACGAACCAACCTCACTCACAGAGATGGAGTGCAGTGTACAGGTCCACCCCAAAATGGCAGCTTTCTTGCTACACTGGCGCCGACCCCAGACACCGAGGAGGACCAAACGTCATGTTCATCGTCATCGCCCGGCAATCCGTGCTGTCCATTCTGGTCACCGGCAGCCTGCTTTTAGCAGCGTGCGGCGGCGGCGCAGCCACAAGCAGCGCTCCGGCCGCAGCGCCCAGTGTCACCGCCTCCAAGCCAGCGGCCAGCGTGGCGGCGTCCGCGGCCGTGTCGAAGCCGGCCGCCAGCGCTTCGGCCAAACCAGTCGCGGCAAGCGGCGCGGCAGCGAGCGGTGCACCGGCGCCGACGGCTGTGACCATTACAATGGTCGCTCCCAAGGACGGCTCAAGCGTGCCGCCGGGTGACGTGACGGTGAACTACGATGTGGCGGGCGTGACCCTCGTCCCGGCGGCCGACGCCAAGAAGCTGGACGATTACCACGTTCATGTACTGCTCGACAGTGATGCCACACCATACCTGACGCAGTTCCTACCGGTGCCGATGGGCAACGACAACATCGTCCACACAGCGGCCAAGATGGTGACCTTCAAGGGGGTGACCGCCGGTCCCCACACGCTGTCGGTGTTCCTGACCACGTCCAACCACATCTCGGTCAGCCCGCCAATACAGACCAAGGCGACGTTTACGGCCCAGTAGGAGTGCGCTCTAGCCCTCATCCCGCCGTGGCGGGATGAGGGCTAGAGGGCGTACAGAGCGCGAGCGTTGTCGTCCGTGATTTTCTTGTAGAGCGCCGGCTCTATCTGGCCGCTCTCTCGGAGGTTGCGCAGAGCCTCGATCTCGGTCGATTGATCGCTGTGGCCGTAGTCGGTGCCGATGACGAGGTTGTCCTCGCCGGAGTAGCCGGCAACGTACGCTACATCGTCGTCGGTCTGGCAAGAGATGTACAGCCGCCAGGCTTGCAGCAGATTATCCGGAAACGGGCGGCCGTTGATGGCGAAGCGGCGGCGCAGGTCCTTGAGGGCGTAGGGCAGCCACTGGGCGGAGGCCTCCAGGAAGCCAACCCGCAGCTTCAGAAACTTCTCCGGCAAGGCACTCATGACCAGCGAGTGGAAGGCGCCCACCGATGCCAGCCGGAACTTCCAGAACGTGCCGCCGCCGGGCGTGCGCTGGGTCAGCAGATCGACCATGGCCGTGTTGCTGTTGGCGATGTGCACGCCGATCGCCAGGTCGAGTCGCTCGGCCTCCTCGAAGACCGGATAGAAGTAGGGGTCGTGCAGCAGGCGATTGCCTTCGATGCTGCGCATGAACACCGCGCAGGCGCCGTGCTGGTGGGAGTAGCGAAGCTGATCGAGCGCATCATCCATGCTCAACAGCGGCAGCACGCAGGCCCAGCGCAGCCGGCCCTGGCCCTGCTGCCAGATGTCGGCCAGCCAGCGGTTGTAGGCCTTGCAGATCGCTACGTCCACTTCCGGCCGCTCGGCCATCAGCTCGATGAACGCGGTGGGGTACAGCACCTGGGTGTCGATGCCCAACTGGTCCATATGGCGGACACGGACGTCGACGTTCTCCATCTCGCGCGCCTCTTCCGGAGTGTCCATCAACCGGCCGGCTCGCTCTGACAGCTGCGAGAACTCGGCCGCGGTCATCACCGGCCGGGCCAGACCCCTCAGCTTGCCGTCGACCTGCCAATAGGCTC
The DNA here is from genome assembly GCA_035299885.1 of Chloroflexota bacterium. Taxonomy (GTDB): domain Bacteria; phylum Chloroflexota; class JAJPGV01; order JAJPGV01; family JAJPGV01; genus DATGVV01. The sequence goes on from DATGVV010000579.1 coordinate 10,689, forward strand.
GCGCCGGCCCCTCCTGGTTCCTGGGAGTGACCAGCTCGGGCCGGTATTTGGCGTCGCTGGCATCCATGTAATCCCAGGTGTGCTCTGACTCGACGACGTGCGCGTCGGAATCAATCGTTGGCATGACTCGATTGATCCTAGCGCCTTGCGGCTACCATCAGGGGCCATGAGCCAGGGCCCGCTGTACAACGACAATCGCCTCAAGCTGGGCGTGTTCGGCATCAACGTCAGCAACGGTTGCGCCGCCACGACGGCTGAGGGCCACTTCGAGACGAGCTGGCCCGCCACCGTGGACATCGCCGTCACGGCCGATCAGGCCGGCTTCGAAGCCTTGGTGCCCGTGGCCCGCTGGAAGGGCTTTGGCGGCAAGACCAATTTCAACGGCAGCTGCTTCGAGACCTACACCTGGGCCGCCGGGCTGGGAGCCGTGACCAAACACGCGGCCGTGTTCTCGACATCCCACGTGCCGACGGTCCATCCGGTCGTAGCCGCCAAGCAGGCTACGACAATCGATCACATCTCCAACGGCCGCTTCGCGCTGAACGTGGTGTGCGGCTGGTACCCGGACGAGTTCGCCATGTTCGGCGCCCAGGTGATGGAGCACGACGCGCTGTACGAGTACGCGGCCGAGTGGCTGGAGATCATCCGCCGGCTCTGGACGGAGGACGACGAGTTCGACTATGAGGGCCGCTTCTTCCGCGTGGAGAAGGGCTTCCACCAGCCCAAGCCTATCCACAAGCCGCACCCGCCGATCATGAACGCCGGCATGTCGCCGACCGGTGCGCGTTTCGCCGCCAAATACTCGGACATGCTGTTCACCAACATCTCGAGCGGTACCGACGACGAGATCAAAGCCCATGTTGCTGAGCTGCGCCGCATGGGGCA
>DATGVV010000580.1:0-12129 GCA_035299885.1 Chloroflexota bacterium
GCAATCTCCTCGTCAGATTTGCCGCTGCGCAGCAGGGCGCGGAGATCGAACCCATCCGCTGCGAACAGGCAGGTGTAGAGCTTGCCCTCGGAGGACAGGCGGGCCCGCGTGCAGGTCGCGCAGAACGGCTGGGTGACGGACGTGATGAGCCCGATCTCGCCGCCCCCGTCCTTGTAGCGGTAGCGGCGGGCCACCTCGCCCTGGTAGTTGGGCTCGATCGGCTCCAGCGGCATCTCGCGGTCGATCATCTGGACGACCTCGCCGGCCGGGACCACGTCGTCCATGCGCCAGCCGTTAGTCGTGCCCACGTCCATGTATTCGATAAAGCGCAGGATCACGCCGCTGCCATGGAAGTAGCGCGCCATGTCGAGCACGCAATGGTCGTTCACGCTGCGCTGGACCACCATGTTGACCTTGATGGGCGCCAGCCCCACGGCCTTGGCCACGTCAATGCCCTCCAGCACCCGAGCCACCGGGAAGTCGACGTCGTTCATGGCCCGGAAGACCTCGTCGTCCAGCGCATCGAGGCTGACGGTGATGCGCTTGAGCCCGGCATCCTTGAGCTCTTGGGCCTTGCGCCCCAGCAGGGCGCCATTGGTCGTCAGCGTGAGGTCTTCTAGCCCTGGCAGCGACGCCAGCATGCCGATCAGCTTCTCGACCTCGCGCCGCACCAGGGGCTCGCCGCCCGTGATGCGCAGCTTCTCAACACCAAGCGATAGAAAGATGCGCGCCAACCGGGTCATCTCCTCGAAGCTGAGCAGCAAGCGGGGCGGCAAGAACTCAAAGTCCTTGCCGAAGACCTCCTTCGGCATGCAGTAGGTGCAGCGGAAGTTGCAGCGATCGGTGACGGAAATGCGCAGGTCGTGCAGCGGCCGCCGCAAGCGATCCAGGATCACGCGTCCACGCGCTCCCGCGCCTGCTCTTGAGCCAGGCGGTGCTCGTGCTCTAGCCACACCTCGCCGTCCTCGTAGGCCTCTTTCTTCCAGATGGGCACGATCTGCTTGAGGGTATCGATGGCGTACTCGCACGCATCGAAGGCCTCGGCGCGATGTGGCGCCGAGACGGCAATCAGCACGCTGGCCTCGCCGATCTCCAGCTTGCCGGTGCGATGCGCCATGGCGATGCGGCAGTCTGGCCAGCGTCGCTCCACGTTTTCGGCTATCTGGCGCATTTTGGCCTCGGCCATCGTGCCGTAGGCCTCATAGGCGATGGCGGTCACCCGCTTGCCGTCGTGGTGGTCGCGCACAACGCCCGCGAAGGTCACCAGCCCGCCGGCGCTGGGATGCTCCACCGCCCGAACCAGCTCGGCCATCTCCAGCGGCTTTGCCTCGACGCGGATGAAAGGTACTCCCACCTAGCCTCTCCCGCCGCTGACTGGCGGCATGAGCACCAGCTCCTCGCCCTCGCGCAGCTCGGTATGGGGCCGAACGAACTCGGCCTCGATGGCCATCAGCGTCGATGCGCGCATCGGGCGCATCTCCGGGAAGCGCTCGGCAACGCGGTCGAACACGTCCTGTGCGGTGCTGGCGGCGGGCACGTCGAGGTCCAATGACCCCGTTCCAGCCAGCTCCCGATACCGGGCAAAAAGACGCACACGCACGTTCACTTCCGGTGCGAATCTTAGCTTGACAGGATGCCCGGAAGGGGTATCCTGGTTCCATGAAAGTTGTGCGTTGGATTCTGATGGTAGTGGGCGGTTTCACCGTCGCCGGCATGCTGGCCGTGGCCGGCCTGGTCGGCTATCTCATGGTGGAGGACAAGATCCGCGAGTGGCGCGGTGAGGACACGCTGGGCGAGCCCCCGGCGGCCAGCAGCACTTCCACTCCCGCCGCCAGCTAAGCCCTCCTCGCGATGGAGGCCCGCCACCTGGCGGGCCTCTTCTGATCTAGGGCAGCACCCAGCCTTTAGCTTGGATCTGCTGATCGCCTAACAGGCCGAGTTCGACTTCATACTGCGTGCCGGCGTGCTCCGGGTGGTACTCGAAGCGCGCGCGCTGAAAATACTGCACGCTGTAGACGCGGCCGCTGCCGTCGTTGTTGGCCTCCTGCAGCTCCTCCGAGATGGGGTAGCCGAAGGCGTCCAGCCCGCCGTAGGTGTTGAAGAATTTCAGGAACCCGAAGCTGAGCGAGTGGCCGGTCTGGGGATAGAACACGTGGTCGGCGGTCGGGGTGAATGGCTTCGTCTGCGGGAATGGCCGACGCGGAGTGGTCAGGATGTCGCCGAGCAGCATCAGCTGGACCTGGAACGGCTTCGGGTTCTCCGGGTGCAGCTCGAACCTGGCCCGCTGGAAGTACTGGACGGTCACGCCGTCCTCCTGGATGACCTCCGTCCGCGGATAGCCGAACACCGTCAGGTCGCCATGGGCCTTGAAGAAGTCCAAGAATGGCTGCGCCACGTTGTGGCCGGTGATGTCAAAGAACTTGAAGGCCGGGTCGGCCGCCGGCGAGGATCGTTGGGTCGGGCCACTCTGGACCACCATCAGCCGGAACCACAGCGGGTCGCCAAATGGCGTCCCGCCGGCGTCCCTCAGCTGCCAGTAACCGGCGATAGGCCCGGGCTTGCCCGGCGCGGTGAGCTCGACCTTGAGATTCATCGAGTCGCCTGGCGGCGTGGCCGGCACCGGCACCGTCGCTGGCGCGCCGAGTTGGTCGCCCTTGATGAAGGCCAGCGCCGTTCCCTTGGGCCAGGCAGCGCCGCCGGTGTTCTTTACCCGCCATTGCTTAACGAATGTCTGGCCCACATACACCGGGGCGTTGTCGGGGAAGGTGACGTCCTGCAGAAACTGCGCGTCGGCCGGCGGCGGCGCGGAACGCGGCGGCGGCGCCTTCAAATTGGCGCCGGCGCCGGCGAAGAAATCGACGATGCCCTGGTAAGTGCCGCGCGCGATCTTCTGCTGGAAGCCGCTGTTCGTCAGCTTGTCGGCTTCGGCGCGGTTCGAGAGGAAGCCGGTCTCGACCAAGACCGAGGGCATAGTGGTGTGGCCCAACACATAGAACGGCGCATCGTCGACTCCTTGGTCGGCCTCACCCGTGGCGGACACGACGTCCCGCTGGATGAGCTGCGCCAGTTGAGAGCTGGCCGTGACCAGCTGCGGCGCGCGCGTGGCGCCGTAGAAGTAGCCGGATTCCGGGCCGTAGTAGGTGACGATGCCCGCGTAGGCCGGGTTGCTGGAGTTATTGGCATGGATGCTCACGAAGATATGCGCGCCGGCAGCATTGGCCAGATCGCTGCGCGCTTGCAGTTCGGTGTGCTCGGACGCGCCCGGCGGCCCGGCCACTTTGTCAGCGGTGCGGGTGTACACCGTTCGGGCGCCGGCGCTCTCCAGCATGGCTTTGAGCGCCAGTCCCACACGGAGCGTGACGTCCTCTTCTTTGAAGCCGAAGTCGACGGTGCCCGGGTCCGGCCCGCCATGCCCAGGATCGATGGCGATGACCTTGCCGGCCAGCGGCCCGGCGGCGGCGACCGGCACCACGCCGAAGGCGCCATAGGCAATAGGCAACAGGCAACAGGCCACAGCGTAGCGGCGGAACGCCGCGCAAAGACGCACTCAGGGACACCAGGGGCTCAACGGATTTTCTGATTCGTCCTAACGAGGAGTGCCCCCGGTTGTTATCCGCCTAGCTCTATCGCCTGTTCGTCTTGCCCTTTGCCTCGCCGGCCCGACGCTATACTCGGCCAGAAGTGCCCACGTCCATCGCGGAGCTCGCCGGCGAGCTGATCGCGAACGTGGAAAAGGTCATCGTCGGCAAGCGCGACGTGGTCGAGCTGACCCTGGTGGCGCTGCTCTGCCAGGGCCATGTCCTCATCGAGGACGTGCCCGGCGTGGGCAAGACGACCCTGGCCAAAGCGTTCGCTCGCTCGTTGGGATCCAGCTTCAAGCGCATTCAGTTCACGCCCGACCTGCTGCCGACCGACATCACCGGCAACTCCGTGTTCAACCAGCGCACTACCGAGTTCGAGTTCCGGCCCGGACCGGTATTCGCCCAGATGGTCCTGGCCGACGAGATCAACCGGGCCACGCCCAAGACCCAGTCGGCGCTGCTGGAATGCATGGAGGAGCGCCAGGTAACCGTTGAAGGCGCCTCGATGCCCATGCCCGAACCCTTCCTGGTGCTGGCCACCCAGAATCCGATCGAGTACGAAGGCACCTTCGTCCTGCCCGAGGCGCAGCTCGATCGCTTCCTGATCCGGATCAAGCTCGGCTACCCGGCACCCGCCCACGAGATCCAGATCCTCGACATGCAGCAGATGAGTCATCCGCTCGAGAAGCTGGAGCAGGTGATCGACGCCAGGGAGCTCATTTGGATGGAGCATGAGGTGCGCAACGTGTACCTTGACCCGACGCTGCGCGAATACATCGTGCAGCTGGTGGGCGCCACGCGCAGCCACGCAGACGTGTACCTGGGCGCCAGCCCGCGCGGCTCGCTGGCGCTGTTCAAGACGGCGCAGGCGTTGGCTGCAATCCGCGGCCGCGATTACGTGACCCCGGATGACGTCAAGGCCATGGCCGAGCCGGCGCTGGCCCATCGCATCATCATCAACCCCGCCTCCCGCATGAAGGATTTCGCCAGCGAGACGGTAGTCGACGAAGCGCTCAAGAGCGTCCCGGTTCCAGGCGTCCGCGCGGCGCGCTAGCGCGTGAGAGAGCTGTTCCTCTCCTACATTCGCCGTCCGCGTAGGACTGGCAGGGGCTACGTGCGGGCATTTCGGGGTGCGGCCGTGCTATCCGCCGCGACCATCCTGCTGCTGTTTTCGATGGCTATTCCCTGGCAGCCGCTGTTCCAGATCGCGGTTGGCCTGTACGTCCTGGCAGGCCTGTGCCTGCTGTGGATCGCGAACAGCCTGTGCGGTTTGAGCTTCGAGCGTCCTGCTCCGGTGAAGCGCGGCCAGGTCGGCCAGACGGTGCACGACGCCTTCGAGCTCGCCAACCGCGCCGCGATGCCCAAGCTTGGGCTCGAGATCCGCGATCACTCGACGCTGCCTGGCCACCACGCCAGCAGCGTCCTCAACCTGGCGCCGCGCTGCCGCGAGCAGGGCGCCGTAGACACCATCTCGGAGCTGCGCGGCCTACACGCTAGGCCCAACCGCGGCCGCCGCGAGCGATCCGTTCGAGCTGTTCACGCTCGAACGCCGCATTGGCCCCTCATCCGAGCTGCTGATCTACCCCGAGATCGTCGATCTGGGCGGCTTTGCCGTGCCAGGCACGATCGTAACCGAGGGCACTCGCCGCCGCCGCCCAACGCAGGTCCAGACCCTCGACCCGGCCGGCACACGGCCGTACGTCTACGGCGACTCACAGCGGCGCATCCACTGGTTGTCCAGCGCGCACGCGGGCCAGCTCATGGTCAAGGAGTTCGAGTTCACGCCCGCGGCGGACATCTGGATCTTCCTCGACCTGGAAAGTGGCGTGCACGTCGGCTCGGGCGTCCACTCCACTGAGGAGTACGCCGTCACCGCGGCGGCCTCGGTGGCCGCTCACTACCTGGCCAATGGCCGCGCCGTCGGCGTGATCGCTTCCAGTCGCAGTGAAGAGGTGCTGCTGGCCGACCGCGGCGACCGCCAGCTCATTCGCACACTCGAAACCCTGGCCCTGGTGCAGGCCAACGGGCGAGTCCCGCTGCGGGAAGTGCTTTGGGCCGAGCGCCCGCGCCTGGGCCGGTCGTCGACGGCGGTTGTGGTCAGCCCCTCGACCGACGAGCATTGGGCCGGCGTGCTGGCCCAGATCCAGCATGGCGGCGCGCGCACGGCGGCTCTGCTCGTTGAAGCGGCCACCTTTGGCCCGGCGCCGGCCGCCACGATGCAGGTCGCCGCGCTGACTTCAGGGGGTGTGCCGACATACCTCATCAAGCGCTCGGCTTCCATCCGCGAGGGGATATTGGAGGGCCTGCTGCTGGGGAGCTGGGAGCCGGGAGCCAGGAGCCGGTAGGTGGCGACCGCAGTTCGACCGCCGTCACAAGGCTCGCAAGCTGGTACTCAGCGCCCGGCGGCGACCCGGTACCGACTCCCGGCTCCTGGCTCCCGACTCTGGGAATTCCTGGCCCTGCCGGGTGGGCCCCTTACGGTGTTGGGATTTGCCGCTGCCGCGGAGGCGATGGCGAGCTCGGTGGCGGACGCCCACTGGCAACCAGGTCTGACCGGCCTGCCGTGGCTGGTTGGGCTGGGGGTGGCCCTGGGCTATGTCTTCACGCGCGGCGGCCGGCCGAACTGGCTGTTGTGGGCCTTCGGCCTGAGCGTTGGCCTGCTGGCCTCCGTCCGCCTGCCCGCCGCCGGCTTTCTGCCGTCGCAACTAGGCTGGCAGGAGCAGTTCTTCAGCGTGCTGGGCAAGCTGATCGAATGGATTCAGAGCAGCCTGGCCGGACGCATCTCTCAAGAGGAGATGCTGATTGCGCTGGCCGTGGCCAGCTTCGCCTACTTCTGGGTCTACGTCTGCTGCCTGCTGGTCATGAGACTGAGGCAAGGCTGGCTTGGCGCGGGGTTGCTGGCCGCGCCGCTGTTCGCCAACGTGCTGTTCAAGCCCGGTACCGGCGGGCTGTGGCTGGTGTTGTGGGCCGGCGGCTCGCTGGGCATGGTCCTCGGCCTCAGCCTGCATCGACGGGAACAGCTCTACCGCCGGCTGAGCTTCTCCGGCTGGCGCCAGGGCGGCCGCGTGGCCCTCGCTGGCGGACTCGTCATGGCGGCACTGGCGACCACCGTTTTCGCCTTCGCCCCGCCCGTCAAGCTCAGCCAGAAGCTCAATGATCTGTACCAGAAGCTGAACGGGCCCATCGGCCAGGCGCAGCGTGCCTACGACCGGCTCGGCGTGCCCAAGCAATACGACGCCAGCCAGATCCGCTTCGACACGTTCCAGGCGCAGCTCAAGTTCCTGGGCCCGTTCCGGCCCGGCACGGACCTGGTCATGAAGATCCGCTCCGATCGCGCTCGCTACGAGCAGGGCCTGGTGTTCGACCACTACGACCACGACGGCTGGACCAACACGCGCTTCAACCAGTTCCAGAACAGCAGCAGCGACTTCTCGACGCTGACTGCCGCGCAGGAGACCAGCCGCGATCGCGATCGCAAGCAGATCGCCGAGGACGTCACCGCCGTCCGTCCGGCGGGCGCGCTGCTGTTCGCCGCGCCGCAGCCGCTGGGCGCCAGCCTGCGCCTGAAAGGTGACGGCTTTGGCGATCTGCGCGCCACGCAGGTCATCCAGCCCAACCAGCTCTACACATCGGCTGCGCTGGAGTCGCTGGCCACTGCCGAGGCCCTGGCTTCGGCCAACGGCCCCATGCCAGCCAGCGTGGGCCAGGCGTTTCTGCAGCTGCCGCCGGACCTGCCGCCGCGCATCAAGCAACTGGCGGAGCAGCAGACCGCCGGCCGGGGCACCGCCTTCGACAAAGCGGTGGCCCTGGAGGCGTTCCTCCGCACGTTCCCGTTCGACACCGAAACCCCGCCGCCGCCCGCTGGGCGCGACGGCGTGGACTGGTTCCTGTTCGACCTGCGCCGCGGCTATTGCGACTACAACTCCTCGGCTCTGGCGGTCATGCTGCGCACGTTCGGCATCCCGGCGCGGGTGGTCGCCGGCTACTCGCCTGGCCAGCTCGACCCGACCGACGGGCTGTTCCACGTGACGGAGAAGGATACCCACACCTGGACGCAGGCGTATTTCCCCGGCTATGGGTGGATCGACTTCGAGCCCACACCGGATAATCCACCCTTCCCTCGCGCCCACAATCCGCGCGAGCAGCCCACCGCTGGCGCCCAGACGCAGCCGACGCCGAACCCACAGCCCAACGCCACGCCCACACCTGGACCTGGCGCTGGGGCGACGACCTCGCGCTCGGGCGGCGCCGGCGGGGACAGCGCTCGATCGCAGTTCCCGTGGTGGCTCTTGCTGCTGGGGCTGGCAGCGCTGGCCGGCGGTGGCTGGTACTTCTACTCGCGCCTGCAGGGCACGCCCGGCGCCCGGCTGGCCTACATGCGCGTGGCCCTGGCCGGCACGCTGCTGGGCCTGCGCCCGCACAGCTGGCAGACGCCCCGCGAGTACGGCCGCGAGCTCCAGACCCGCCGCGGCTTCGACCGCAGCGCCACCGACACCGTCACCAGCCTCTACAGCGCCGACCGCTACGGCTTCCAGCCGCTCGACGAGCGCGCCAACCGCCGTGCCTGGACCGCCTGGCAATACCTGAAGGCGCGCCTCTTGCGCCCCTGGCGGCGCAGCTAGCCTTGGATACTCGAAAGGAGTAGGTTGCGCCACAAAGTTGCAGAATTCAGGGTATGGTAGGATAGTTAATCGGATGAAACAGTATGGAATGGCTAATAGTCGTCGGCGAAGAAGCACGGCTGTCCCGCCCCATCCAGGTGGCAGGAAGAGCTCTTACTCGGGGCGCGCTGTGAAGAAAAGCTTCACCCTGGAGGACGCGGTGGTCCAGCGGTTGGAGGCGCGCTCCCGGGGCAACCTGAGTTTGACAGTGAACCAGCTGCTTGAGCAGGCCCTAGACCATGAAGAGGGGCTTGAACGCATCCGAGAGCTTGCCAAAGAGATGGGCACCGAGATCGATCCCGAGATCGAGGCCAGGGCCATGCGTTATCTGTTGGAAGTTGTCGAAAAGCCAGGACGGGCAATTCCCTCAGCGAGCTGAAAGCGCTCGCCGATACTGGCTTTTACCTAGCGTGCTCGCAATGCGGCTCACGGACGCCGCGCTATCTGACCTCGCTGCTTTCAGCCGCCGCGCGACTTCGAATTGAGTTCTGCGTCCCTTACTTGGTCTTCTGCGAATGCCTGAACCACGTCAGCAACATGGGGATTCAGCGGCCGCATGGGGCGTGGGTTAATTCGGTCGAAGTGCGGTTCTTCCGGCGCTTCTTTCAACAGGTCCACGTTTTGCCAGGCCTGAGCGTCGACGACATGATCGCGGCGACCTCGGCTCGTCAGCGCGTGCTTCGTTCGTCGCCGAGGGCGCACCAGCGCGAACTGCCCAGCCTGACCGATGCGGTCCTTGCCTACACTGCGACATCAGACACTGAGGTCGCCCTGGTGGTGACCGACGACGCCGATGACTTCTGGCAGCTGGCGCCCGAGTTTCGCGGTACGGTGGAGGACTTGCAAAGCTTGCTTGGCAAACTCGGAGCGTGATCTTGCGCCCCTGGCAGCGCAGCTAGCGGAGCGCCGCTAGCGTTTTCTCAGCGGTCTCGAGCCACCACTGTTTACCCTGCGACATCTCGAAGCCGATGCCGCTGGTGATGCGCGCGCCGGGCTCGTTGTCGACAAGCACCTGCTCGACGGCTACGTCGAAGCGAACGACGTTCTCGGCCGGCTGCTCGTGCGCGGTGCCCTTGACGTAATACACGCTGTCGCCCAGCACGATGAGCACCGACAACCGCGGTCGCGCTTGGATGTTGCGCGTCGTCGTGCTGCCGGGGTAGAGGCCAATGCGCAGCTCTCGCGGACTGGTGGCGAGGATCTCGCCGTACGACAGGATGGCGAAGTGCGGGAAGCCGCTGCCATCGATCGTCACCAGGGGTATGGTCTGGCTCCATTTGGACGCCAGATCGCGACCACTGAGGTCCTCTATCAGCTCAGCGGGAAGCTCATTGCCTAGCGCTTTGGACATAGGGCCGATTCTCCCACGGCGCTACTCGGCGGTCCCAAACTGGCGATCGCCGGCATCGCCCAGGCCGGGCAGGATGTAGCCGCGATCGTTCAGCTCACGATCCAGCGCGGCCACGTGGATGTCCACGTCCGGATAGTGGTCGACCAGCTGCTTCACGCCATAGGGCGCGGCAATAAGCCCGATGTACTTGATGCGGCCGGCGCCCCAGTCCTTTAGAATGCGCACCGTGCCGACGGCCGAGCCGCCGGTGGCCAGCATCGGGTCGAGGATGAAGCACACCTGCACGGTGGCCTTCTCGGGCAAGCGGTTGTAGTACTCCACCGGCTGCAGCGTGCGCTCGTTGCGGTACAGCCCCAGGTGCCACACCTGCACGCGAGGCATGAGCTCGCGGAAGCCGCTGACCATGCCCAGGCCGGCCCGCAGGATGGGCACCAGCCCGATCTTCTCCGCCAGCTCGTGGCCCGCGGCGAGCTCGAGCGGGGTCTGGACCTGCGTCGTGTGCAGCGGCAGATCTGCCATCGCCTCGTAGCCCAACAGCCAGCTCAGCTCGGTCACGAGCTCCGTGAACTGCTTGGTGTCGGTCTCGGCGCGGCGCAGCAGCGTCAGCTTGTGAGCGACAACGGGGTGGCGCGAGAGGTGCAGCTGGTGGTAGCCCAGCACCTCCTCGCGGCTTGGTTGCGCCACGCCGCGCATCGGGAAATCAGAGCCGCGCGCCATTGCTCGATGATAAGCAGCTGCTCCGCAACTACACTCTGAGGCGGCATGTCTCCGGCCTCTGGCCCCCGGCTCCCGGCCCCGGCGCGAAGCGCCCTGTGACCGGGACGTGGATCAACGTCGCCACCGTGCTCTGCGGCGGTCTGCTGGGCCTGCTGTGCGGATCGCGCTTTCCGGACAAGATGCGCCAGACTGTCATGGCGGGCCTGGGCCTGGTGACGTGCGTGGTGGGCTTGCAGATGGCCCTGCAGACAACGAATATCCTGATCGTCCTGGGCTCTCTGCTAGCGGGCGGCATCATCGGCGAGCTGCTGGACCTCGACGGGAGGGTCGCGCGCGCGGCGCGCCGGCTGGAGGACCGTTTCGCTGGCCAAGAAAGCGAGGGTAAGTTCGCCCGCGCCTGGGTCACCACCAGCCTGCTGTTCTGCGTCGGCCCGCTGACGTTCACCGGCGCCATCCAGGATGGCCTGACCGGGGACTACCATCTGCTGGCGACGAAGGCCATGCTCGACGGCTTCGCGGCGCTGGCCTTCGGCTCGGCGCTGGGCGCCGGCGTGCTGGCGTCGGCAGCCACGGTGCTGGTGTACCAAGGCGGGCTAAGCTTGGGCGCCGGCGCGCTCAAAGCCGCCCTCACCGCGGCCATGATCGGCGAGATGAGCGCCACCGGCGGCATCCTGGTGCTAGGCCTAGGGCTCGGCCTACTGGAGCTCAAGGCGATTCGCGTGGCCAATTTTCTGCCGGCGCTGGTCATCGCGCCCGCCGTGGTAGCCGCGCTGGCCGCCTTCAGCCAGTAATACCTAGCGCTTGTAGAGGCCGGCGAGCGTCGCCTTCTCGAGGGTAGCGAAATGCATTTGAAAGCCGACAATCGCCGCGGAGGTGTCAGCGTTGACTTGCAGTTGGTCTGCGCTCAGGGCGAACACCGTGAACTGGTAGCGATGGTCGCCGTGGCCTGGCGGCGGGCAGGGGCCGACGTAGCCCGGCTGGCCGATATCGGTCCGCGTCTGCAGCGCGCCCGCGGGCAGCTGGCCGCCGGGGTTCCCCGCGCCCTCCGGAAGCTCGGTCACATTCGGTGGTATGTTCACCACGACCCAATGCCAGAAGCCACTGCCGGTAGGCGCGTCCGGGTCGTAGCATGTCACGGCGAAGCTCTTAGTACCCTCCGGCGCGCCCTCCCAGCGCAGGTGCGGCGACCTGTTGCCGCCATCGCAGCCAAAGCCGTATTCAGCCGATAGGACGTGCTCATGAGCCAGATGATCGCCTTCTTTGAAGTTGTTGCTCGTAACCCTCATGGCCATTGGAACGTCCCTCCACTAGCTAAAGTAAAGGAATGGTAAAGGTCCGCAAAATCAACCACCTAGTGCTTCGCATCCGAGACGTCGAGCGGGCGATTCGATTCTACCGGGATGTCCTTGGCATGGAGGTCGTCGGCCGCGTCGGCCCAAATGGCAGCGCCGGCGTCTTCTTCAAGTTCACCGATAACCACCACGACTTGGCCTGCTTTGCTCTCGGTCCCGACGCCGAGGGGCCCTTTGAGGACCAGGTTGGCATGTACCACGTGGCTCTGGAAGTAGCGACGCTGGAGGAGCTGGCGGCCGCGCGCGACGAGCTCGCTCGCGCCGGAGCGCTGGTCGGCATGTCCGATCACGGCGTCAGCAAGAGCCTCTACGTCAAAGATCCCGACGGCAACGAGCTGGAGATCCTGTGGAACGTGCCACGCGAGGAGTGGCAGGACCTGAGCGTGATGGGCACCCGGCCGCTGAACCTGGAGGCCGAGCTGGCTAAGCGAAAAGGAGTGACATCGAGTGTCTGAGAACAGCCCCTT
>DATGVV010000581.1:0-2950 GCA_035299885.1 Chloroflexota bacterium
TGGCCACGCTGGGGACTAAGAGCGTCGAGCTGACCGCCGAAATCGCTGAGGGCTGGATGCCGATCTTCTTTTGGCCGGAGCGGGCCAAGAGCGTCTGGGGTGATGCGCTCGCTCGGGGCGCGAGCCGGCGCGATCCGGAGCTCGGCCCGCTCGAGATCGTGGCGGGCGGCCTGGCAGCTGTCGGCGATGGCCTGGAGCACCTGCGCGATTTGGAGCGGCCGCACCTGGCCCTCTATGTGGGCGGCATGGGCGCCCGCGGCGCTAATTTCTACAACGACCTGGCCTGCCGCTATGGCTTCGAGGACGAGGCCAAGCTGGTCCAGGACCTCTACCTGTCAGGCAAGAAGGACGAGGCAGCAGCCGCCATACCCGACGAGCTGCTGACAGGCACGACCCTGATTGGTCCCGAGAGCTACGTCTGTGAGCGTCTGGCCGCCTACCAAGAAGCCGGCGTCACCGTCCTGAACGTGACCCCGGTCGGCCCGGGCGATCCCGCCCGGACCATCGCGCGCCTCAAGGAGCTCATGCCTTCTTGAGGAAGGCTTCCACCGCCTGGCGGTGCTCCCTGGTGGTATAGCAGATGGCCTGAGCCTGGCCGCCCAGGCCAAACACCTCCTCCACGCCGCGCTCGAAGCTCTGATCGAGGATCGACTTGGCCAGGGCGAGCGCGATGCTCGATCCCTGTGTCAGCTCATCCGCCCAGCGGCGCGCCTCCGCCAGCAGCTCCTCGGGCTTGGCCAGCCGATCGGCCAGACCGATCGCCAGCGCCTCCTGGGCGCTCACCCGCCGGGCCGAGAAGATGAGCTCCTTAGCCCGCGGCAGCCCCACACGGCGCGGCAGGAAATACAGTCCGCCGCCATCCGGCACAAGGCCCCGCAGGACGTAGCTCATCGAGAAGCTGGCCGTCTCCGACGCGATGATGAGATCGCAACACAGGGCCAGGTCGCAGCCCAGGCCGGCCGCCGCCCCGTTCACGGCCGCGATCGTCGGCTTCTCCAGCTCATGAAGAGCCTTCACCGCCTCGTGCGTGTGCCTCTGACGCCGCCAGCCGTTGGCCGCGACGTCGCCCGCGGAGGCCTCCAGCCGCTGCTGCATGGCCTTGATGTCCCCTCCGGCGCAGAACGCCGTCCCAGCGCCCGTAAGGATCAGCGCCCGCACGTCGCTATCGTGCGATACGCGCTCGAGGATGCGGCTCAGCTCCGTCCGCGCAGCGTCATCGATGGCGTTTCGGACCTCAGGCCGGTTCAGCGTCACCGTGGCGATGCCGCCATCGACGGTCAGCTCAACCGGCACACGTGCTTCTTCGCTCATGGCGCCAATCGTACGCGGGCAGTCCCCTCTCCCGCACTCGCCGTCCGCGTAGGACCGGGAGAGGGCTAGGGTGAGGGAATTCCAGCTACACTGCTGCCGGGTGTCAGCAATTCGGCGAATCCTCAGCCAGGCGGTGCTCCTCCTTCTCGCCGCCTGCGGCGGCGCTCCGCAGGTGAGCTCGCCGGCGGCAAAGGCTCCTGCCAGCTCGCCATTGGTAACCACGGCAGCCGCGAGCGCGCCGGCCCTCGCCAGCAGCCCTGCGCCAGCATCGGCGATCGCTTCCAATCCCGCCAGCGCTAAGCCGCCGAGCGCCGCGGCCTCAGCCAGCCCTGCTCCGCCGAGCGCGGTCACAAACCCGCTCGTCGTGCCGGAAGCCCAGATGGCGAACGCCGCCCTCAAGCCGGTGAGCGTGGCCGGTCACATGGTCAACCTGCCGCCAGGCTTCAGCATTTCCCTCTTCGTGGGCAATCTCAAGGTGCCGCGCTTCATGGCCTTCGACACATCGGGCAACTTGGCCGTGGCGGAGGATGGGGCTAACCGGGTGGTGCTGTTCAAGCAGCAGACGGGCACCCCCACGCAGCTCATAAGTGGGCTCAGCGATCCAACCAGCGTGGCCTTTTACCAGGACTACATCTACGTTGCGGAGGACCGTCAGGTCGCACGGTACCGCTACTCCGGCGGAGCCGCCACAGACCGGCAAGTCGTCATCCCCAACCTGCCGCCGGCCATCGACCACCACACCCGCACGATCGTTTTCGGCCCCGACGGCACGCTGTTTCTGGCCATCGGCTCGCCGTGCGACGTGTGCAGCGTCAACGACCCCCGCTACGCGACGATCGGCCGCTACAACGCCGATGTCGGCGGCTATGCGCTCGTCGCCAAGGGGCTGCGCAACGCGGTCGGCCTTGCCCTCCAGCCTGGGATCAACCAGGTGTGGGCCACCGTCATGGGCCGCGACAACCTGGGTGATGACGTGCCGTGGGACCTGATCACCACCATACGGCAGGGCGCTGATTATGGCTGGCCGCGCTGCTACAACGACCGCCAGAAGGACCCGCAGTTCGGCACCCCCGCCGGCTGTGGCGACGTGACGCTGCCTGATGCGGGCATCCAGGCGCACTCAGCGCCTTTGGGACTGGCCTTCTACACCGGGAGCCAGTTCCCGCCCGAGTATCGTGGCGACGTGTTCGTGGGCCTACACGGCTCCTGGAACCGCAAAGTGCCGACCGGCTACAAAGTCGTGCGGGCGCATTTTGACAGCGGCCGAATAGTCTCGGTCACCGACTTCGCCACCGGCTGGCGGCCGTCCGGCGCCGGCCAAGTAGTCCAGACGCCGAACGGGCTCGGCACGTCGGGCGCCTGGGGCCGTCCCGTTCAGCCGCTGGTTGGTCCCGATGGCAGCCTGTATCTATCGGACGACTACCTGGGCGCGATCTACCGCATCTCGTACGGCGGCTAGCGCTCGACCAAGATCAGCACCCCGGCGGCGAGCGCCAGCAGCGGCAGCACAGTGCCCTGGTAAGGGAAGGATGTCCTGAGGTTCGGCAGCAAGCCGGTGAGGATGAGCCACACCGCCAGCAGCGTTAGCCCCCAGTTCCGTCTGCTTTTCATGGGCTCCATCCTAGCGCCGCTGTGCTAG
>DATGVV010000582.1:0-1545 GCA_035299885.1 Chloroflexota bacterium
TCTCGGTGGGCGCCACGGCGCCGCAGCTGGTACTCCTGAGCGTGGTTGCCTGGAGCCTGGCCCGCGGGCCCATCGAGGGCATGTTCTGGGGCTTCGCCGGCGGGCTGCTGTTCGACTTGGCCAGCGCCGGTCCAGTCGGCGTCTCCGCGCTGGCTATGCTGGCGGTGGCGGCGGTGGCCGGCAGCTTTGGCGGGCGCATCTTTGGCAGCAACCCACTGCTGCCGCTCGTGTCCGTATTCGTCGCCACCGTGGTTTATTTCGACATCGACAGCTTCCTGCTGGCGAGCCTGCACTATCACATCGACTGGGGATCCATGTTCGTAGACGTGGCCCTGCCGACGGCAATCGCCAACGCGCTGCTGAGCTTGATCGTGTACCCGCTGTTCGTGTTCGTGGCCAGGCATACGAGCAGGCAACTGAGGGTCGAGTTTTGAGCGACAACGCCTTCGACCCGCTGTCGCCCATGTCCCGCGCTGAGCGGGAGGGACCTGACCGCCAGCAGCGCCAGATGGCACGCCGGCTGTTTGGCTTCCGGGTCGCCGTTGTGCTGTCGTTCGCGGTCCTCAGCGTGAAGTTGTGGGACATGCAGATCGTCCACTCCGAGAACTACGTCAACAGGGCCGTCGAGAACCGCGTCCGCGAGCGCACGGTGAAGGCGCTGCGTGGCGTGATCTACGACCGCAATCACCAGCAGCTCGTATTCAACCGGCCCAGCTTCGATGCCGCCGTGGACGTGGAGGACTTGCCTTCCAGGGAGCAGCCGGCCGTGGTGGCGCGACTCTCCAAGCTGCTCCAGGTCGACGCCAAGCAGATCGACGACAAGATCAACCAGCAGCGCAGGACAGCTCCGACCATCCCCGTCACAGTGGCCACCAGCATTCCCTGGCAGGCGGTGCTGGCTATCAAGGAGGAGCACGTCGACCTGCCCGGCGTCATCCCGGTCCAGAACACCATCCGCGATTACCCGAACGGGCCGCTGCTGTCTGGGATTGAAGGCTACGTGGGTCCGGTGACGGAGGACGAGTACCCGGATCTCAAGAAGGAAGGCTACGAGCAAGACGACAAGATCGGCCGGGCCGGCGTGGAGCTGAGCTACGAGAACGATCTGCGGGGCAGCAATGGCCTGCAGCATATGGAAGTGGACGCCGGCGGCCGCGAGGTGCTGGTGCTGGACGAGGTCGCGCCCAAGGCGGGCAACAGCCTTGAGCTGACCATCGACGGCGATCTGCAGAAGGACGTGACCGCCTATCTGCGCTGGGGCCTGGATCGTGCCCATTGCTTCGAAGCGAACCCGGACTCCCGATCGTGGACGGCCTTGTGTCCCGATGACGTGAAGCAGCGCATGGCCAAACCGCCTATCGATGGCGGCCACGGCGATGAGGGAGCGGCCATCGTTATGGACGTCCACACCGGTGAAATTCTGGCCATGGCGGCCTTCCCGCAGTACGACAACAACGTGTTCAGCGGCCGCGCAATGGACCAGGCCAAGGCAGCGGAGGTGCTGACGCGGCACGATCACCCGCTGATCAATCGCGCCCTGAGCGC
>DATGVV010000583.1:0-6324 GCA_035299885.1 Chloroflexota bacterium
AAGGCCGGTGCGAGCGAGGTCCACCTGCGTATCACCGCGCCGCCCATGACCGATCCCTGCTATCTGGGCATCGACGTGGCGCGCAAGAGCGAGCTCATCGCCGCCCGGCTGAGCGTACCCGACATCGCCCGCGCCGTGGGCGCCGACAGCCTGGGGTATCTGTCGCTCGACGGCTTGTTCCAAGCCGTCGGGGCCGGGGGCCGGGGGCCAGGGGCCAGCGAGGATGGGTTATGCAGCGGGTGCTTCACGGGGCGCTACCCGGTCGAGATATCGGTCGACGACGCGGCACTGCTGGCCGCCGCGTCACGCTGAGCGTGCCCGCTCCCGGCTCCCGGCTCCCGGCTCCCGGCTCCTATGCCGCCACTGGGGTCGACATGGATCGCGCCAACGACAGCGTGGCCCTGATCCGCCAGGCCGTGGCCAGGACTATGACCCCAGCCGTGCTCTCGGGCGTGGGCGGCTTCGGAGCTATGTTCCAGCTGGCCGGCTATCGCCAGCCGGTGCTGGTGGCCAGCACCGACGGCGTTGGCACCAAACTGAAGGTGGCCATCGACGCCGGGCGCCTCGATAGCGTCGGCATTGATCTCGTGAACCACTGCGTAAACGACATCCTGACCTGCGGCGCCAGCCCGCTGTTCTTCCTGGACTACATCGGCCTGGGCGAGCTCGTGCCCGACGAGGTGGCGGACATCGTGCGTGGCATGGCCAGCGCCTGCGAGGCGACCGGCTCCGCGCTGATCGGCGGCGAGACAGCAGAGATGCCCGGCCTGTACCAGCCGGGCGACTTCGATCTCGTGGGCTTCATTGTGGGCGCGGTGGAACGCACCGAGGTCATCGATGGCCGGCGCGACATCCGGCCCGGCGACGCGCTGCTGGCCCTGCCCTCCAGCGGGTTGCACACCAACGGCTACTCGCTGGTGCGGCGGGTATTCGAGGGTGTGCCGCTGGATCGCTTCTTCCCCGAGCTGGGCCGCACCCTGGCCGAGGAGCTGCTGGAGCCGCACCGCTGCTACCTGCAGGACGTGAGGGAGCTGCGCCGGCAGGTGCAGGTCCGCGGCCTGGCTCACGTCACCGGTGGCGGCCTGATCGACAACCTGCCGCGCATCCTGCCGGAAGGCTGTGGCGCGGCCATCCAGGGCGGCTCGTGGCCGGTGCCGCCCATCTTCGAGCTGCTGCGCCAGCGCGTGCCCCAGGACGAGTGCTACCGCGTGTTCAACATGGGCGTCGGCATGGTGGTGGTCGTGCCCCCCGAGGACGCCACCAAAACCGGCCTGCCTGTCATCGGTCAAGTGATCGAAGGCTCCGGAGTAACCATCCGCTGAACCTGGCCGTCCTTGTCTCAGGCAGAGGCTCGAACCTAAAGGCCATTTTGCAAGAAGGGCTTGCCGTGCGGCTGGTGGTCTCGAATAACTCGGACGCGCCTGCGCTGGGCATCGCCAGTGAGCATGGGGTCGAGACGCTGGTGCAGCCGAAGCCAGCCGGCGTCGGCGGACGCGACAAGCGCGACGAGCTGCTGGTGCGCGAGCTGCAGGCGCGCGACGTGGGCCTTATCGCGCTGGCGGGCTACAACCAG
Organism: Chloroflexota bacterium; assembly: GCA_035299885.1. Taxonomy (GTDB): domain Bacteria; phylum Chloroflexota; class JAJPGV01; order JAJPGV01; family JAJPGV01; genus DATGVV01. Next base: position 1,574 of record DATGVV010000583.1, read on the forward strand.
ATCCTATCGGACTGCCTGCTGCGGGCCTTTCCCAACGCCATCGTCAACGTCCACCCCTCGCTGCTGCCGGCCTTCGCCGGCGGCATGGCGCCCGAGCCGCAGCGCCAGGCGCTGGAGCACGGCGTGAAGGTCAGCGGCTGCACCGTGCACCTCGTCACGGCGGACGTGGACGCCGGGCCCATCTTGGCGCAGGCCTGCGTGCCGGTCCTGCCGGACGACACGGTCGATAGCCTGAGCGATCGCATCCTGGCCGAGGAGCATCGCCTCCTGCCGGCGGTGCTGCGCCAGATGCTGGCCGGCCGGCTTGTGCTGGCTGGCCGAAACGTCACCATTTTGGCCTAGGACTTGCTGCCTAGGACGTGACAGCTAAGCGGCCAAGCCGTTATAGTGGTACGCAGGAGGTGTCAATGTGGACACACGACGGCGGTCGATGACGACCGCACAAGCTCTGAGCGCGCGCCGGCGTCATACGCGGCGCGGCCATTTCTTCAGGACCCCGACCGAGCGTCCCTACGCGCCCTCGCGCGAGGCGCAGACGTTCAAGCCGCACGAGGTGAACATCTCCGTCGGCGAGGCCTAATAGAAGTGTGGCCGAAAACCATCGGCCGCACTTCTAGACCTCGACCCTGGCGCCGTCCAGGGCCATCTCGATAGGCCCGTCGTAGGAGCGCCGCGCCTCGGCCAGCATCGGCTCGATCAACTGCTCGCTGGGAAAGTGGGTCAGCACCAGCCGCTGCGCGCCCGCCGCGGCTGCCGCCCGGCCCGCGTCCGCGGCGGTGGAGTGGCCGACCATGTGGATGAACTCCGCGTCGGCCTCCAGGCCACCGGCTTCGTGGAACAGCACCTCTACGCCGCTGGCGGCCTCGGCCAGGGCTGAGCTGGGCCGGGTGTCGCCGCTGTACGCGATCCGCATGCCATCCAGGTCGACCACGCAGCCCAAAGCGCCTCCACCCGGCGGCTCGTGATCTACCGCGAAGGGCAGCAGCCGCAGGTTGTCGTTGAGCTGAACGGATGAGTCAGGGACCAGCTCCCGCCACTGCAGTCGCTCGCCATACAGCCGCGGTACGACGGTGCTGACGGCCTCGAACAGCTGCTGCAGGGCGGCGATCACCCCCGCTTCGGCCAGCACGCACACACGCGGCTCGCCCTGGTCGTGGAACACCCGCCACAGCAGCAGCGGCTCCAGCCCGCCTGCATGATCGACGTGGCAGTGGCTCACGAAGACGTGCTCGATCTGCCCTGGGTCGAGGCCGGCGCCAGTCAGCCTGCGGACCACGTCGAGGCCGTTGCCCGTGTCGAGCAGGAGCTGGCTCGAGCCGTCCTCAGACTGCACCAGCAGGCTGGCCTGGTAGCGGCACTCGTTGGCCGCCGCGCCGGTGCCCAGCAGGTGGACCCTCACAGCCGCCTGACCGCCACACGGTCGTAGGCGCCGACGTCGGTCCGATATTGTCCTCCGGGCAGCTCGATGCGCTGCACGGCGGCGTAGGCGCGGCGGCGCGCCTCCGCCAGGCTCTCACCAAGCGCGCTGACGGTGAGCACGCGGCCACTCGATCCGCCGCGGAACGCAATGGCTTCTGGCAGCTCCTCCCAACCGGCGGGCTGCGCCGTCTCCGGTTGGTTGGGATAGCCCGCGCTGGCCAGCACCACGGCGCAGCAGGTCTGGCCCGACCAGCGTACCTGGCGCTCGGCCAGGCGGCCGTCGACGCACCCTTCCAGCACCTCCAGCAGGTCGCTGTCGAGCAGGGGCAGCAGCGCTTCAGCCTCGGGATCACCGAAGCGGCAGTTGAACTCCAGCACCTTCGGACCGTCGCGGGTGATCATCAGCCCCGGATACAGCACGCCGGTGAAAGGCCGGCCCTCACCGGCGAGCCCGCGCAGCGCCGGAGCCACGATCTCGGACTCGACGCGGCGCCGCAGCTCGGCTGGGGCGCACGCCGGCGCATAGGCGCCCATGCCGCCGGTGTTCGGCCCCTGGTCGCCGTCGAGCAGCGGCTTGTAGTCGCACGAGCCAGGCATGAGGCTAGCCGTGCGGCCATCGCAGAAGGCCATGGCCGACAGCTCATAGCCGGTCAGCCGCTCCTCGAGGACTACCGTGGCCTCAGCCCGGCCGCGAAAGATGGCCTCGGCGGCCACCCGGGCGTGCTCGAAGCTTTGGGCCACGGTCACGCCCTTGCCGCCGGCCAACGCGTCGTCCTTGACCACCGGCGGCGCCTCGAACTGCGACAGCGCCGCCGGCAGTTCGGCCGGCGAGGCACAGGTCACGAAGCGCGCGGTGGGAATGCCATGGCGCTGCATGAAGCCTTTCGCCCAGGCCTTGCTGGCCTCGATCTGCGCCCCCGCTGCGCTGGGCCCGAACAGCCGCAGCCCTTGGGCGGCGAAGGTATCGGCGATGCCCGCTGCCAGCGGCCCCTCGGGCCCGACCACCGTCAGATCGACGTGCTCTTCGGCTGCCAGCTTCGCTAGCCCCTGGACGTCGTCGGGGGCCAGCGGAACCGTTCGGCCCAGGCGGGCGCTGCCCTCGTTGCCGGGCGCCAGCAGCAGCTCCACCTCTGGCCGGTCGCGCTTGATCTTCCAGGCCAGGGCATGCTCGCGGCCGCCGCCGCCGACGATCAGGACCTTCAATCAGCCAGGCTGGCGGTCAGTCGATGACGTGCTGTGGACCGAGCTTCACGCGCGCCTGACGTTTGAACTCCCATACGGCGGGGCTCTGCAGCAACCACAGCGTGTGATCCCACAGCTCGAGCGCCTCATTTCCGGTGGGCACCGGCTCGATGACCGGCCCGAAGACGCCGATGTCGGAGCCTTCCAGCGCCAGGGTGGGCACGCCGAAGGCGTGCAGCCGCTCCACGCTGTCCTCGTGCTCGGCCATCAGATCGACCTCGGTGCTCTCGTCGGCCAGCGCCTCCTGGTAGAGCGAGCCCGGCAGGCCGGCGTCCTTCAGGCAGGCGGCCACGACGCTCTCGTCGTTGAGATCCTCGCGCCGGCCATGATGGGCTTCGCCGATGGCAAGGTACAGCCGCTCCAGGGCCTCATTCCCGCCCTTGCGCCTGGCGGCCAGCAGCATGCGCTCCATGCGGCGGCCCTTGGCGTGTGCGATCACGTGCGCCTCGTCAGGCTCGCTGTTCTTGTTGATCTCGGCCAGGCTGAACAGCTTCCATGCGACCTCGACCGGCCGCTTCTTGGCTACATAGCGCGCCCACAGCGCCGTGCGCCAAGCCCAGGGTCAGAGCGGATCGGTCCAGAACTCGAGCTTGACGGTGTCGGCCACGGCGTTCCTCCGGCTAATTACTTGACTTTTGATAGTCTAAGCCAACTATGAGTAGCGTCGATCCGCGCCGCAGCCTGGAGCTGCTGCGCCCGGAGATCGAGGCGCTCAACCGCGACGTCGCGGCGCTCACGCCCGAGCAATGGCAGGGCGACAGCAACTGCGCCGGCTGGCAGCTGGCCGACCTGGTGGCCCACGTGGTGCGCAACGGCTGGTCCTTCCTGGCGTTTGTGGAGCGTGCCCTGGCCGACGATCCAACGCCGCCCTTCGGCCCGGCCGTGCAGCACATCCAGGACGAGATCAAGGCCGGCGGCCCGCGGGCCGCGGCCGAGCGCCAGCAGCGGGAAACCGAGGAGTTCGTGAGCCTGGTGCAGGGCCTGCCGGAGAGCGACCTGCAGAAGGAAGGCAGGCACCCGCAGGGCGCGCGGCCCATCGCCTGGGCTTGCACCCAGCGCCTGGCGGAAGCGGCCTTCCATCACTGGGACCTGCGCCACTCGCTCGGCCAGGACGGGCCGCTGGACGCCCAGCTGGCGGCGCACCTGCTGCCCTTCATGCTCGATCCCGGCGGCGCCAACATCATGACCAAGTCGGCCGAGGGCGCCACGCCGGACACGTTCCGACTGACGTCGACCAACGATGGCTCGGCGTGGCGCATCAGCGCCGGCGGCGACGGCCGCACGATAGAGGCTGACGCCAGCGGCCCCGCCAGCCTGGACGTGGCCGCCGAGGCCGGCTGGCTGGCGCTGGCGCTGTACGGCCGAACGCCGCTGGCCGGCCCGTATTTCCGGGTCAGCGGGCCGCCCGAGGCGGTCGAGCGTTTTCGGGCCGCGTTCGGCTGCTGACCAAGGGGCCACTGGAACGCCTTGTGCTATGTAGCCGACAGCCCGCTCTGCTATACTGGCTGACAGGTTGGCGGTAACCAGCAGCGGGCGCAAGTCCGGGTAGCGGGAGCGAACAGTGCTTCAAAACATCGCCAACGTCCTCCAGATTCTGATCGCGGCCGGCGTGGCGTACTTCGTTGGCTTCACGTTCGCTCTGGTGATCTGGACGTTCCGCGACATCCAGAGCCGGAGCCAGGACGTAGTCGTTCAGATTCTGGCCACGCTGTGGGTGGCCATCATGAACCTGCCCGGCCTGTTGATCTACCTCATCCTGCGGCCCAGCAACACGCTGGTCGAGGCTTACGAGCGGTCGCTGGAAGAGGAGTCGCTGCTGCAGGACATCGAGAACCGGCTGGCCTGTCCCACCTGCCACCAGCGCGTCCAGTCGGACTTCCTGCTGTGCCCCAACTGCCTGACCCAGCTCAAGAAGCATTGCCCGCACTGCTCTCGCGTGCTGCTCCTCAAATGGACCATGTGCCCCTACTGCGGCCAGGAGGCTGGGGCGGCACCTGTGGCTGCGGCGGTCCAGCGGCAATTGCCAGTCGAAGAGGAGCCGGCTCCAGAGCCGCGCCGCTTCGCCCGGCCGGCCACCATCGTCCGCGAGC
>DATGVV010000584.1:0-3626 GCA_035299885.1 Chloroflexota bacterium
CGCCGCACCTCGGTCGTGCCGACCCGCTGCGTGCCGTCCGCACCGCGCACCTCGCGCACCACGTGCGGCTTGACCAGCATGCCGCCGTTGGCCACCGTCGCCATCGCGCTGACAAGCTGCAACGGCGTCACCGCGATGCCCTGCCCGAAGGAGTTGGTCACCAGGTTCGAGGGGCTCCAGTTCGGCTGGCCAGGGTACACCACCTGGCCCGGCAGCTCACCGGCAAGATCGATGCCCGAGCGCGCCCCAAAGCCGTAATCCTGGATGTGCGGGTAGTACTTGGGCGCGCCCACCTTCCAGCCAATCGTCGCTGCGCCCACGTTCGAGGAGTACTGGAGCACCTGCGTGGCGTTTTCGGGCGAGTGGCCCTTGCCGTTCCAGTTGGTGATGTGGATGCCGGCCAGGGACAGATAGCCAGGGTCGTAGATGGGTGTAGTCGGCTCGACCGCCTTCTCGGCCAGGCCAATGGACATGGTGATGATCTTGAAGGTCGATCCCGGCTCGTAGATCTTGCTGACAGCCGGATTGGGGAAGCTGGCGGCGTCCGAGTCGCCATAGCGATTTGGGTCGAACGCGGGCACGCTCGCCATGGCCATGATCTCGCCGCTGTGCGGCTCCATCACCACGATGCTGCCGCCGGAGGCCTTGTGCTTCTTGACCGCGTCCGCCAGCTCACGCTCGGCGATGTACTGCAGCGCGGAGTCGATGCTGGTCACCAGGTCCGCGCCGTCGCGGGCAGGCGACGCCTGACGCGGGGTGGAGAAGTTGATCGGCCGGCCGGCCGTGTCCACCTCGGCCCGCAGGTGACCCGCCGTTCCGGCCAGCGCCTGGTTGTAGAACTCCTCCAGCCCGTATTGCCCGGCGCCGTCCTGGTTGGTGAAGCCGAGCAGATGCGCGGCCAGGCTGGTCTGCGGGTAGGTGCGCCGCGTGGTCGGCTCCAGGAAAATGCCCGCCAGGCGCTTGTCTCTGATCTTCTGGCTGACATCGGCCGTCACCCAGGTTTTCAGCCGGACGAACTGCAGCTGCGGATCGCTGATCCGCTCTAGGATGGTCTGTTCCGGCACGTCGACAAGCCCGCTGAGGACCTGCGCGACCTTGGCCGGATCCTCGATCTGCTTGCGAGCGGCGTACACCGAATCGACGGCCTCGTTAGTGGCCAGCACGCTGCCGTGCCCGTCGTAGATCGCCCCGCGCCGCGCGGGGATCTGCTCGTCCCGGAAATGCTCGCGCTGGGCCATCTCCGCCAGCCAGCCATGCCGCTGCACCTGCCAGTAGTAGAGCCTCGCCCCCAGCACCCCGGAGAACACCACCAGCAGTAGGAACACCACTATCTGCCTACCCCTGCCGGTGTACACGGCTACTTCCCGTCAGGCAGAGATGCCAGTTGCACTTGTCTCGGGTCGAGCTGCAGGTACTGCACCCGCGCCAGGTCGCCTTTGGTCATGTGCAGCTTCTGCGTGGCCACCTGCTCCACGTGAGGCAGCGATCGCAGCTGCGACAGCTGCACGTCCAGCGTCTCGTTCTCGCGCTGCAGCCGGTCCCGCTGCTGCTGCAAGCCGCTGATCTGATAGCCGCTGGTGGCCAGACGGCCGGCCTGGTGCATGTACAGCAGGCTGATGACGCTGATCAGCAGGATTGCCATCAGCAGGGCAACGGTGTTGCGCAGCTCCCGCGGATGGGTGGCTGGGCCTAGGGTGTGGGGCTTAGGGTTTAGTACCGGCCGTGCGACGACCAGTGGTCCTCGCTGGAAATCGCCAGACCCCAGGCCCCAGACCCTAGACCCCGCGGCAACCGCCATCAGATCCGCTCCGCCGCCCGCAGCTTGGCCGAGCGCGCCCGTGGGTTGCGGGCCACTTCCGCCGCACCGGGTGTGAGCGGCTTTCGGAACAGCGGCCGCAGGCTCGCTTTGTGGCCGCAAATGCACACTGGCGTCCGCGGCGGGCAGATGCAGTCGCGCGCTTCCCGCGCGATGAACGTCTTCACGATGCGGTCCTCCAGCGAGTGAAAGCTGATCACTACCAGCCGGCCGCCAGAGCCCAGGATGCGCACCGCTTGGTCCAGCGCCGCTGAAAGCCGCTCCAGCTCCCGGTTCGTCGCGATCCGCAGCGCTTGAAAAATGCGCGTGGCGGGATGGATGCGGCCTCGGCCGCCGGCGGCGCGCTCGATGACGGCTGCCAGCTGGCTCGTGCTGCGCAGCGGCCGCGCGGCTTCCACGGCTCGCGCCATCTTGCGCGCCTGTGGCTCCTCGCCATAGTCGCGGAAGATGCGCGCCAGCTCGTCCACCGAGCTGTGGTTCAGGATCTCAGACGCCGGCTGGCCCTGGCTGGGATCGAAGCGCATATCCAGCGGGCCGTCCTGGCTGAACGAGAACCCGCGTGCGCTGCTCTCCAGTTGCGGTGAGCTCAGCCCCAGGTCGAATAGCACGGCGTCGGCGGGCACGAACGCGTGTCCCCGCGCCACCTCCTCCAGCTGATCGAAGTTGGCGTGAACAAGCGTCGCTGCGAGCCCCACGCCCGCGATCGCCTCCGGATCGGCGTCGAGCGCGAGCACGCTGCCGCCGCGCTCCAGGATCCCCGCGGAGTGCCCGCCGCGTCCCAGCGTGCAGTCAACGTAGCGGCCGCCGGGCCGTACCGCCAGGGCGTGCAGCGCCTCGGCCAGCAGCACCGGTTCGTGCGCGCGCCCTTTCATATCTATATACCGAACCGTTCTAGCTGGTTGGCGATGTCCGCGCGGCTGGCGCGGTTCTCCTCCCAGCGGCGCCGATCCCAAATCTCAAACTGCATGCCAACTCCGGCCAGCGTCACCTCGCCGTCGAGACCGGCGTAGCGCCGAAGCAGCGGCGGGATGTTGATCCTGCCCAGGCGGTCCGGCTCGACGTCGGCCGCCGCCGAGAAAATCTCGCGGACGATCTGCCGGGCATCAGCCTGCGATGTCGGCAGCGAGCTGATGCGCTCGGCGAACGTGTCCCACTCCGGGAGCGGATACAGGACCAGGCACGGATCGAAGCCGCGCGTCACCACGGCTCCATCGGCGAATAGGGGCCGGTACTTGGCCGGTATCGCCACGCGCCCCTTTTCGTCGAGCGAATGCTGGAACTCGCCCAGAATCCGCCCTTTCGATCCACTTTGAACCACTTGTCCCCACAATATAGTACGTCCGCACTATGAAGGCAAGCTCTGTAGGCTTAGTCGGATGCCTCCCGCACTGGCTCACGTCTCCAGTCGTGACTTTTCAGCGGTCATCGTGTGCGCCGGGGCCGGGTCGCGCCATGAGCCGCCCGGCCTGAACGGAGTGGCGCACCTCCTGGAGCATGCGGCTTTTCTCGGCGCGGGCCAGCGCGACTACCGCGCCATCCGCGCCACTATCGACAAACTCGGCGGCGACGTCAGCGCCGAGACCGGGGAGGAGGTCATCCTCTACTGGGGCAGCGCCAACGAGCAGCGCGATTTCCCAGAGTGCCTGGAGCTGGTGGCCGACCTGGTGCTGGCGCCCACTTTCGAGCCGGACAGCCTGCGGCGCGAAGTGGGCACCGTCATTCAGGAGATCTCTGGCGCCGGGGACGACGTGTTCCAGGTGGTCATTGAGGGCGCTAAACGCTTGCTGTGGTCCAACAGCCCCCTGGGGCT
>DATGVV010000585.1:0-3182 GCA_035299885.1 Chloroflexota bacterium
GCCGATGCCAACGCCGAGCACCGGGTTGTCCACGAACATGTTCAGGCCTGCCTGCCAGAAGGCCAGCCGCTGCACCGCCGAAAAGTTTTCGGCGGTCACGCTGTCGAAGTTCACGCCGGCCAGGCCAAACGCCGCCAGCACTGAAGTGGTGACGCCGAACGGAATGACCCCGAACACCGCCGCGAGGATCACGATCGAGAGCGCCAGCAAGCCCAGCCAGATGGCCACGGCTAACCGCCGGCTGGCGACGACGCCCATGACCAGCAGCGCCACCGAGAAACCCAGCCAAGCGCCGCGCGACAGCGTTATCACCAGGATCGTGGCCACGGCGACTACAGCCAGCCAGGCCAGCACCTTGAGCCAGCGGACGCCGGTGAACAGCGCCACGCCCAGCAGGATAGGCAGGCTGAGGTTGAGGTAGCCGGCCAACGGGTTTGGCTGGCCAAAGGTGCCGTAGGCGCGCAAGATCGCGCCGCCGATGAGGAACTCCGGCGGGCCCAATCGGAGGGCCACCTGCACGGCACCGATGGCAGTTTCCGCCAGAGCGCCGAGGAACAGGGCGACCAGGAACAGCGCCAGCTTCTTGGGCTCGCGAAAGCGGTTCACAGCCATCCAGTAGACGGCAATGACCTCCAGCCATTTGCCCAGCTCCTTCAGGCTCTGGAGCTGGTTCTCGGCCTTGAACACCGACAGCAGCATGGCGCCCAAGAGCACGGCTAGGGGCCCCAGCAGCGGCGCGCTCCGCCAGGAGCCGCGTTCGACAGCCAGCTGCCGCACCAGAAAGGCGGCGACCGCCAGCGCCACCACAAACTCGGTGGCCGTGAGCTTGACCTCCGTCGGGTCGGCGTCGCGCAAGCTCTGAAAAGGCACACTGAAGGCCAACAGGTACAGCCCCGCCTCCGGCCGGAGGAAAACCAGCACCAGGGTGATCGCGCCCAGCACCGCCGCGCCGCTGTACAGCGGCGGCGCCAGCGCGACGGCAGCGCCTAGGGCGGCGAGCAGGACAAGAATTGGGAACTGGGAATTGAGAATTGGATGGCGCCCAACCGGCCGCCATGCTGCGAGTGGCAAGCTCAACTAGCGAGACTCAATTCTCAAATCCCAACACCCAATTCCCCCCTGAACCAGGCGATCGTCCGCTGCAAGCCTTCCTCGAGAGGGATGCGCGGCTCCCAGCCGAGATGGGCCTTTGCGCGCGTGATGTCCGGCCGGCGGCGGGTGGGATCGTCCTGCCGCGGCGGCAGGTATTCGATGGGCGAAGATGAGCCGGTGAGCCGCAGGACCAGCGCGGCCAGCTCATCGAGCGTGAACTCGCCAGGGTTGCCCAAGTTGAACACTTGGGCCGTGGTTCCCGGCGTGAATTGCGCCCGCAGGATGCCATCCACCAGGTCATCCACATAGCAGTAGCTGCGCGTCTTTGAGCCCTCGCCGTAGATGGGCAGTGGCTGGCCCAGCAACGCTTTGCACACGAAGTTGGGCACCACGCGGCCGTCGTCCGGCTGGCTGCGCGGGCCGTAGGTGTTGAAGATGCGCACGATGCGCATGTCGAGGTTGTGCACGCGGTGGAAGTCCATGGTCAGCGCTTCGGCGTAGCGCTTGCCTTCGTCGTAGCAGGCGCGCGGGCCGTTAGGGTTCACGTTGCCCCAGTAATCCTCGGTCTGGGGGTGGATCTGCGGCTCGCCGTAGACCTCCGACGTCGAGGCCTGCAGGAACTTGGCCTGGTGCTGACGGGCCAGCTCCAACAGATGGTGCGTGCCTTCGGCGTTCACCCGAGCCGTGGCGATGGGATGTTCGAAATAGCCCACCGGGCTGGCCGGGCTGGCGAGGTTGAAAATAGCCTCGACCACCCAGTCTCGCGGCAGCGACTCAATCACATCGTGCTCGACAAACGTGAACCCCTGGCGCGGCAGCAGCGTCTCAAGGTTCGCGCGGCGGCCGGTCAGCAGGTTATCAACACAGATGACGGCGTGCCCGGCATTGAGCAGCGCTTCGCACAGGTGGGAGCCGATGAAGCCGGCGCCACCCGAAACGAGGATGTTCAGGTGGCTGTCTCCTCTTGGTCGGGGCTGCCCCATTCTAGCAACTGCATCAGCCCCAGGGTCAGCCAGAACAGCAAGGAGAGGTCCACCAGGAAATAAGAGTTGTCGACCAAGCCGTGGACCAGGCCTTCGACCATGCTGGCCAGCAGTCCGATGGCCACGGCGCGCTCCCAGCCTTTGGCAGAGGCGATCAACCGGGCCGCTTTCCAAAAGAAGACGGCCTCCAGCCAGATCAGCGACGCGAGCCCGAACACCCCGATCCGGGTCCAGAAGTCCAGCACCAGGTTGTGCGGGTGCGACAGGTCCGGCTCGTTACGCGCTTCGGGCAGAACGTAGCGCGGGTACTGGTACAGGAAGTTGTCCAGCCCGACGCCGAAGATGGGATGATCGGCAATCATCCGCGCTGCCGAATGCCACAGCGCCAGCCGGGTAAAGCCTGTCGACCCCGGGTTGAACTCGAACATGGACTGGATGCGCCTCGCCTGCAGGGTGCTGAGCGCAACCGCGGCCGCCGCGGCGGCAAGCAGGGCAGCGGCCAGCCAGCGCCGGCCGGCGAAACCGGCCACCATCAGCAAGGCGACCAGTACGCCCAGCCAGGCCCCGCGCGTGAAGGACAGCAGGACACCTGTGAGGCCGATCAGGGCGCCAATGGCATAGGCCATGCGCCAGGCGGGCTTTAGCGGCGCCAGCAGCGCCAGCGCCGCCGCCAGCGGCACCAGCCGGCCAAGGTACAACGCGAAATTGTCTGGCGAGCGGTAGACACCGACCATCCGCAGCACCCCCTCGGCCTGGATGCCGTGGTGGAATGCATACTGGCCGAAACCGGTGAGCGCGACGATCAGCCCGCCCACCAGCAGCGCATTCAGCAGCGGCCTGACCCGCGGCCGAACCAGCAGGATCAGCCCAAAGAAGATGAGTGGCTCGAGCACGTCCGTGCGCCATTCCCGCAGGGCGTAGCGTGGATAGGCCGCCGCGAGCACCGATGCACTGGCAGCCAGGAAGAACAGGCCGGCCGGCCAAGCAAAACTCGTCCGCGGCCACGTCCAGCCGCCGTTCCAGGCCGTCCGCAACAGGTAACTGGCCAATGTGAGCGCGATGAGGGCCTCGGTCAGGGGGATCTCTGCGCTGCGAATGCGGATGGGC